>NZ_PUWT01000033.1:0-26290 GCF_002968995.1 Photorhabdus hindustanensis | reverse complement strand
CCGCCGCTCGTCAGCAAAAGCGCAAGCGCTTTCCTGTTACCGCCCGACTTGCATGTGTTAGGCCTGCCGCCAGCGTTCAATCTGAGCCATGATCAAACTCTTCAATTCAAAGCTTGATGCTCAAAGAATTCTGACTAATTAGTTCGTAATGAATTAACTGTTGTTCACTCTTCAAGACTTTAAAACGTATTTTTTTGTGATACGGTCTTGTGAGTGCCCACACAGATTGTCTGATTAATTGTTAAAGAGCAGGCTGAATTAAAATTGAATATTCTCGTTCAGCCGGGCTGCGTATACTACGCTGTTCGCCCGCAGAGTCAAGCGCTTATTCGCTTTCCTTCTGCCTGACCTCTCAATCTTTATCAGCGTTGTGTCGGTCAGTGGTGGCGCATTATAGGGAGCTCAGATTTTTATACAATACTTTTTTTTCACATTTATCACCAACAGGCGAATCCTTGTTCCTTTTGAACAAAATTAAAACCAAAATAGCCCAATTCAACAAGTTTCTTTCATTGCATACTGGTATTTTCCTCACTAAAATCCTATTTAAAGTAAATCTCCATCTTCTCTTCAGAGGTATACATGTCCGAAACGCTACGCAGTTACCTTGATATTCAACCCAAAGTTGGTCAGAACGTTATGCTAGATTCGTCTAGTGTAATCATTGGTGATGTTAGACTTGCTGATGATGTCAGTATATGGCCTTTAGTTGTCATCCGTGGGGACGTTAATTATGTATCTATTGGTATACGTACTAACATTCAAGATGGCTCTATATTACATGTGACACACAAAACAACAGACAATCCTCATGGTTTCCCTTTAATTGTAGGAAATGATGTCACTATCGGGCATAAAGTTATACTTCATGGCTGCACTATCGGTAATCAAGTACTCATCGGTATGGGCTCCATTTTACTTGATGGTTCAGTGATCGAAGATAACGTTATTGTTGGAGCGGGCAGCCTAGTAGCCCCAGGCAAGATATTAGAAAGTGGGTACCTTTATATCGGCAGCCCTGCCCGTCAGGTCAGAAAACTAAAACCTGAAGAATTAAAAGGGCTATGTTATTCAGCAAGCCACTACGTTAGCTTAAAAAATAACTACTTGCAGGAAGATAATATGTAACGTCCCAAACGATCATCATCTTTGTTATTAATTACTAATTCGAATTCCTCTTCTTATATCCCAACGATTTTGTCGAAAAAGACTTAGTGGATGATGATCTTTTGTTCCATAACGGTATAAAAGATCCTCGGCACTTATCATGCATTGAACCAACAATCCATTTACCAGTGCGGGAAAAATGACTGTCTGCTCTTGTTCGTTCCACTCTTCTCTATCAGGAAACTAAATAGATTGATTCACGAATGTAATTCCTGTTCCAATGTTAGCAATACAGGTGTAATTTCAGGCAATACGCCATGCCATAATTTAAATGAATGAGCAGCTTGCCCTACTAACATTCCTAATCCATCCGCATAACGAGAAACACCATGCTTCTTAGCAAAGGAAATAAAGGGCGTCAAATTAGCCTGGTAAAACATGTCATAACAGACACAATTTTCATTAAATATGAATGGAGATATAGAAGGAATCTCACCGTTAATACCAGATGCAGTCGCATTGATAATTAGCTCAAACTCAGGATTATTAAGTGTTTTCATCTCAACAGGCCGAATATTACCTATTGACGAAAAATCATTAGCAACCTGTGTAGCGCGACTAAACGTGCGGTTTGTTATTGTAATTTCACAACCAAATTCTAATAATGGAAATAAAACACCTCTGGCAGCACCACCAGCGCCAATGATCAAAATATGTTGTCCGTGAGTAATAAACCCAAGTCGTATCAAATCTGTTAATAACCCTATACCATCCGTGTTATCACCAAGCAATTTATTATTATCCAATAATTTCAAAGTATTAACTGCACCACTGAGTCTTGCTCGTTCAGTCAATTCATTTGCCCGAATAAATGCCTGCTCTTTAAATGGCACAGTAATATTGGCTCCTATACCTCCCTGTTTAAGAAATACATCCAATGCCTCTTCGAATTTACTTATCGGCACTAGAATTTTCCCGTAACGATGCTCAATACCTGTTTGCCCAGCGAATAACTGATGGATACGCGGAGATTTACTGTGTGCAACAGGATTACCAAAGACGGCAAATTGATCCATATTTATTCTTCTCCTATCCTTGACGATAAAGTTCACCAGTTAAAGCATCCCGAATTTCTGAAGGATTTTTCCGACCGCCAACACCTCCATTTAATATAGGAAGCTTATCTCCAAACTGTTGTCTAACTTCTTCTGCTGTTCTGCATGGTTCAAGACCATTCAAATTTGCACTTGTCGACACCAACGGTTTACCATAAAAAGTACATAACTGTTTCACCAAAGGATGATCACTAACTCTGACAGCCAAGGTAGTAAATTGCCCAGTCAACCATTTAGATGTACTGAATTTGGCAGGGATTACCCAAGTTACAGGTCCTGGCCAACAAGCAAACATAACTTCTTTTTGTGCTTCTGTTAAAAGTTTATCATCAAGATATGGCTGTAATTGTTCATAATTATCTGCGATAAGAATCAACCCTTTCTGCCAAGGACGTTTCTTTAATATCAGCAGTTCATTTACCGCTTTTTCACTATCAGGATCACATCCAAGTCCAAAAACAGCTTCCGTCGGATAGGCAATCACTTTTTCTGCTTTTAATGCAGTTAATACATTCTCAAATGCAGATAATGCTTCATTGCTCATTTTATTACTCTACTTAATTGCTTAATTTACTTGCTGTTTTCCACACAATTTACTGGCACAAAATGATTTTATACCTTGTGATGTACGTTTTTCCACCAGTAATGGATAAGAACAAAACATACATTTACCCTCAATTGGCTTATTATTTAATACAAACTGGCAATTAGGGTAACGGTTACACGAATGGAAAATTTTTCCGAAACGTGATTTCCTTTGGAGTAGTTGTCCTTGTTTACATTGCGGACAAGATATTAACGTCTCATCCGGCTTATCAATTAGCTCTGCATGTTCGCATTCGGGATAACGACTACAACCAATGAACATTCCATAACGTCCTTGACACAAAATCAAATTGGCTCCACACGCCGGACACAGCTGCCCTTCAAGTTCTTTTACCACATGACCATCACTTTGCCCTTTTAATGGACGAATATATTGACATGATGGATAACCAGAACATCCAAGAAATGGGCTATGGATACCATTACGTATAACCAATACAGAACCACATTCAGGGCAATATTCAGTTTCATTAGTAGAGAAAGGAACCATTTTTGCCATACTATTTTCACTCAAAAAATTATTCTCATATGACGTTGAACAGGACAGGACTCTGGAAATTCAGTTAATTTAACTCACGCGTACATAACCACCAGCAACCACAGCCACCTTACCCAGTAGTTCCAGCTCAAGGAGCTTTGTCATTACCTCAGTTATAGGTAATGAAGAACGCTGAGCAATAATATCAACAGGCGTTATTTCAGCTCCTACGTTAACTAGCACATCCGTAAATGGCAACTCAGTTTGCTCAAACTGCGGTTTTACTTCTTCCTCCGTTCTTTCCATATTCAACCATTGTAGTGAACTGTAAACATGTTCCACAATATCCATTGTATTTGTAGCTAAATATGCACCTTGCTTTATTAACCAATGATTCCCTTCACTCACTGAATTTCCCAAAAGCCCTGGTAATGCAAATACATCTCTTCCTTGTTCTAGGGCACAACGAGCGGTAATTAACGAGCCACTATTTTGACCCGCTTCTACAACAATCACTGCTGAGCTTAATCCACTTATAATCCGATTTCTTTTAGGAAAATTTTTTGCACGCGGCGGCATATCCGGAAAAAATTCAGAAACAAGAGCACCATTCTCCTCAATTTGCTTTGCTAATGATCCGTGTCTATGAGGATAAATCTGCCCAAGCCCACTACCTAATACAGCTACTGTTTCTCCTCCACTATCCAATGCAGCTCGGTGACAAATACCATCAATACCAATAGCTAAACCACTAGTAATAACTAACTCATATCCAACCAGTTCACTTGCAAAAATTCTTCCCCATTTCTCACCATAATAGCTTGCTGTCCTGCTCCCTACCATCGCCACCTGCTTCTTTAAAAGGGTATTTGGTTTTCCTGACACAAAAAGCACAAGCGGAGGGGTATGTATCTGCTTTAATAGAGGTGGATACGAAGGGTGAGAATATGTCAATAAATGGTGCTCTGGTTGTTCCAGCCACTTAAGGCATGAGGCGAGTAAGGTTTTATTTACTTTAGTAAATTGCAGAGATTGTGCTGACGATAATCCACTATCTTTCAGCACAGCGAGATAACGATTCCCGGAATGTAATAATTTTTCTGCAACATTTGCTGCTCTCTCTGTTGCCAAATGAGAAACCATCTTCATTCGCAACCATACTTCCATAGCTTCCATGTTGTCATCCTAGCTAAGATTGACGGACAAAACTAAACTGCTCAATTAGCAATCGATACTGTCAATCTAAACGGGAAATGTCTAGAATAGACATAGAATACCATTAACATTTTGGACGCAGATCTAAACATATATGTCAGTATTACAAGTATTACATTACCCAGACGAGCGGCTTCGCACTATTGCAACGCCAGTTGAAACAGTTGATGCAGAGATTCGACGTATCATTGATGATATGTTTGAAACTATGTATGCAGAAGAAGGCATTGGTTTGGCCGCAACACAAGTTGATATTCATCAGCGTATTGTTGTTATTGACGTATCAGAAACACGTAATGAGCGTCTCGTTCTTATCAACCCAGAATTACTGGAAAAAAGTGGCGAAACTGGGATAGAAGAGGGCTGTTTGTCTATTCCTGAGCAACGAGCACTGGTGCCACGAGCCGAAAAAGTCAAAATCAAAGCCCTAGATTACAATGGCCAACCATTTGAATTACAAGCTGATGGCCTGCTAGCAATTTGTATTCAGCACGAGATGGACCATTTAATTGGTAAACTTTTTGTGGATTACTTATCTCCACTGAAACGCCAACGTATACGCCAGAAAGTAGAAAAACTGGACAAACAAAAAAACCGAACCAAGTAAATTAATTAATACAGGAAATAAACGTGTCTGATTCTTTACGTATTGTTTTTGCCGGAACACCTGATTTTGCAGCACGCCATTTAGAGGCTTTGTTAATGTCTAAGCATGAGGTGGTTGGCGTTCTAACTCAACCAGATAGACCGGCAGGAAGAGGTAAAAAACTGACACCCAGTCCTGTAAAGGTACTGGCAGAGGAACGTAACATCACCGTTTTTCAGCCAGCTACTTTACGCTCAGAAGAAAACCAACAATGGATTCTAAAACAACAGCCTGATGTTCTCATAGTTGTTGCCTATGGATTGATCCTTCCTAAGGCTGTTTTAAATATTCCAAGATTAGGCTGCCTAAACGTACATGGCTCCCTATTACCACGTTGGCGAGGTGCAGCCCCCATTCAACGCTCGCTCTGGGCTGGCGATACAGAAACAGGCGTAACGATCATGCAAATGGATATAGGTCTTGATACTGGCAACATACTATATAAAGCAAGCTGCCCTATTACACCTGAGGATACCAGCGCCAGTTTATACGAAAAACTGGCCAACATTGGGCCAGATGCGTTACTCGAAACATTATCGTTAATAATATCGGGTAAAAATCAACCTGAAATTCAAAACGAAAATTTAGTTACCTACGCTGAAAAACTAAGCAAAGAAGAAGCCCGTATAGATTGGGAACTATCTGCAACCCACCTCGAACGCTGTATTCGTGCATTTAATCCCTGGCCCATGAGCTTTTTCGAGATGGAAGGGCAACCTGTTAAAATTTGGAAAGCAGAAGCCATTGAAGAACAAACTTCTGCAGAACCAGGAACTGTATTAAAAGCAGACAAAAAAGGTATTTATATTGCCACTGCTGATGGAATTCTGAACATTACT
Source organism: Photorhabdus hindustanensis (assembly GCF_002968995.1). Lineage (NCBI taxonomy): Bacteria > Pseudomonadati > Pseudomonadota > Gammaproteobacteria > Enterobacterales > Morganellaceae > Photorhabdus > Photorhabdus hindustanensis. Next base: position 20,284 of record NZ_PUWT01000033.1, on the reverse strand, counting down.
CAATTACAACCTGCTGGTAAAAAAGCAATGTCAGCAGCAAATCTACTTAACTCTAAACGTGAATGGTTTACACCAGGCAATAAAATCAATTAAATACTATTTTATGCTGTAAGCATTCTCACAAATTTTCTCTTAATGCTGGCTTTTGTCAGCTTTTTTAACTATGAAAAACACATATAATCTACGAAGTGTTGCCGCAAAAGCAATCAATCAAGTTCTGGACCAAGGACAGTCTCTGAGTACAGTCTTACCCAAACTGCAACAAAATATAACCGATAAAGATAAACCCTTGTTACAGGAATTATCTTTCGGAGTATTACGCGTATTACCACAACTAGAGTGGATAATAGGTCAACTAATGGCAAAACCATTAAAAGGTAAACAACGTATTCTTCATTACCTGCTTATGGTTGGAATATACCAACTTGCCTATACTCGCATCCCAGCCCATGCAGCACTTGCTGAAACAGTAAATGGGGCCGTAACGCTGAAGTATCCTCAATTAAAAGGGCTAATTAACGGCGTTCTTCGCCAATTTCAGAGACAACAGCTACAGTTAATGGAATGTGTACAAAATAATCCCAGCCATCACTTACACCCAGTATGGCTATTAACTCGAATCCAAAAAGCCTATCCACAACAATGGCAACAATTTATTAATGCTAATAATAAAAAACCACCTATGTGGTTACGAGTTAATCGTATATATCATAGTCGGGATGAATATCTCGCTCTTCTTCATAAATCGGGAATTGATGCGGAACCAACGCCCAAATCACCTTATGCTATCCGCATAATTTCCCCTTGTCCTGTAACAATATTACCTGGATTTGACAAAGGTTGGGTCACTGTCCAAGATGTATCCGCACAAGAGTGTGTCGAGTTACTAAAACCCACTAAGGGAGAGAAAATTCTCGATCTTTGTGCAGCACCTGGAGGGAAAACAACACATATCCTCGAAATAGCACCAGAATCTCAAGTATTAGCGGTCGATATTGATGAACAAAGAATCAAACGAGTAAAAGAAAACCTCCAACGCCTTAATTGCCACGCTACAGTAAAAGCCGGTGATGGACGCCACCCTGAACAATGGGCAAAAAACCAGCAATTCGACCGCATTCTTTTAGATGCCCCGTGTTCAGCAACAGGAGTAATCCGTCGCCATCCTGATATCAAATGGTTACGCCGCGAGGAAGATATTACTCAATTAGTTCAATTACAATCTGAGATTCTTGATGCAATCTGGCCATACTTAAAGAAAGGCGGAACACTAGTATATGCAACCTGTTCTATTCTACCAGATGAAAATAGCCAGCAAATCAGCTCGTTTTTAAAACGCCACCCAGATGCAAAATTAACGGGAGCAGAAGCAAATGATTGTCCGGGAAAACAAATAATACCTGAGTTAAATGGTGGCGATGGTTTCTTTTACGCTCGATTAATTAAACAGTAATATATCTTTGCAATTCATAGAGATAGTTATTTGTTTTCAATAAATTAGAGAATACTATGAAAATAATTATTCTTGGTGCAGGTCAAGTTGGCGGTACATTAGCTGAAAATCTGGTAGGTGAGAATAATGATATCACTATAGTCGATACTGATCCTAACCGTTTACACCAACTACAAGATAAATTCGATCTCAGAGTAGTCAATGGTCATGGCTCTTACCCCAGGGTATTAAGAGAAGCTGGTGCTGAAGATGCTGATATGTTAGTTGCTGTAACTAATTCTGACGAAACTAACATGATTGCATGCCAAATTGCTTATTCTTTATTCAATACACCAAATAAAGTTGCGCGAATACGCGCAGCAGAATATATCTGCGAAGCAGATAAACTTTTTCTCCCTAATGATATTCCTATTGACTATCTTATTTCACCAGAACAACTTGTCATAGACTATATTTACAAGCTAATTCAATATCCTGGTGCCTTACAAGTTGTTAACTTTGCCGAAGGCCGAGTAAGTATTGTTGCAGTAAAAGCTTATTATGGAGGCTCACTTGTAGGAAATGCACTTTCCTCACTTCGTGAGCACATGCCACACATTAATACCAGAGTTGCTGCAATATTCCGTCAGGATCGACCAATAAGACCACAAGGTTCTACAATTATTGAAGCCGGTGACGAAGTTTTCTTTGTCGCTGCATCACAACATATTCGTGCTGTAATGAGTGAGCTTCAACGTTTAGAAAAGCCCTACAAGCGTATTATGATCGTAGGTGGTGGTAATGTGGGTGCCGGCCTTGCACTACGTCTCGAAAAAGATTACAGGGTTAAATTAATCGAACGAAATCAACAAAGAGCTACAGAACTAGCTGAATTATTGCATGACACCATTGTTTTCTATGGAGATGCCTCCGATCAAGAGTTATTAGCTGAAGAACATGTAGAACAAGTAGATGTATTTATTGCTCTAACCAATGATGACGAAGCAAATATCATGTCTGCAATGCTTGCCAAACGCATGGGGGCCAAAAAAGCCATGGTTCTCATCCAACGTAGTGCATATGTCGATTTAGTTCAAGGCGGTGTCATTGATATTGCAATCTCTCCACAACAAGCGACAATATCCGCGCTACTAGGTCATGTCCGCAAAGCGGATATCGTAAGCGTTTCCTCATTGCGTCGCGGAGTGGCCGAAGCTATCGAAGCGATTGCTCATGGAGATGAAAACACATCAAAGGTTGTTGGTCGAGCTGTAGGTGATATTAAATTACCACCAGGCACTACAATTGGTGCAATAGCACGCGGTGAGGAAGTCATTATTGCTAATGATTACAGCGTGATCGAACAAGGAGATCATGTAATTATGTTTATTACAGATAAGAAATTTGTCCCAGAAGTAGAGAAATTATTCCAGCCGAGCCCTTTTTTCCTTTAAAAACCAAAGAAATAGTCATGTACCAGTTATATAATTCGAGCACAATAACTGATACAACTTGATATATTTTAATTAGAGGAATGTGACGAAATTTTTAAATTATTTTATGGATTTACTATGAAAAGTAATTTTGCCAATTTAGCTGCTGACGTCAGCGTCGATATGATTATAAAAGAACACCGTACCGTCATTCACTATTTTATGCACAATAAAACCAATAAACAGATCATTTAGTAAAAAGAAATTAAAGATATACCAGATACCCTAAATTACTAAAACAAAATTACTATTAGAAATTCGTAGGTTACTGAAAAGTAGGAGATAGATCTATTAAACTAAAAGACCAGTAGTAAAGAATCTAATAACCCCTTACCACTGGTCTCCCAGTTACTTTTACTTGCTTTACTATGTTTTTCTTTCCTCTGGTAACTTCCCTTTCCCTTTTTATTTTTTTCAACTCGCTGTTTAAATAGTGGATCACGTAATAAAGCTTCTAGAGCATTATCCTTTATTACACCTTTTTTATGGTGATATGTAGTCATCATATGCCTCTATCATATTAATTTATCTGAAAACACAGCAATTGTACTCTCTGAATTTTCAATAATAAAGAAAAATTACTTATTTCTTATTTAAAGCACCTTGTTCTAACGTTTCAAGAATAGAACAATAAGTACTTATATGAGAGCTACCACAGCAAGCATCACTTAACATCTTAAGTGAATCACGCATTTTTCGCATTTCAAGAAGCTTTTCCTCCACTTCCATTAACCTAGAATCTACAATTTGCTTCGACTGTTCACAAGTATGATGGGCTGGATCTACACGAATAGACAATAATTCTGTAATAGCCTCCAATGTAAACCCCAATTGCTTAGCATAGCGTATAAACCGAAGGCGCTGTAGATCTTGCTCTGTATAAAGTCTATATCCTCCTTCTGTACGGTTCTGATGTTCCATCATTCCTTGTTTTTCATAGAAACGCACAGTATCAGGAGTTACATTCGCTAATTTAGCCAGTTGGCCAATACGATACATCTTTATATCTCCTACAATAGATCACATTGCTTGAGATATCAGCATAACAGGATGAAAAGAAATAAGTTAGAGATTCATTATATACAAACGTAAAAAAACCGGGATAAACCCGGTTCTTTTATATGCCCCTACAGATTACTCCGCAGTCGCAACTTCTGTTTGAAGCTCAGCGGCACGGTCAACAAGCTCGATGTATGCCATCGGAGCATTGTCACCAGCACGGAAGCCACACTTAAGAATACGAGTGTAACCACCTGCGCGGCTCGCAAAACGCGGGCCCAGCTCATTAAACAATTTTGCCACGATTTCGTTATCACGAGTACGGGCGAATGCCAGACGACGATTAGCTACGCTGTCGATCTTGGCAAGAGTAATCAGCGGCTCAACGACGCGACGCAGTTCTTTCGCTTTAGGCAGAGTCGTCTTGATGATTTCATGACGAACCAAAGAACCTGCCATGTTACGGAACATAGCTTGGCGATGGCTGCTGTTGCGGTTCAATTGACGACCACTCTTACGATGGCGCATGACCTTATCCTTCTCAGTAAAACCTTAACCTGTGATCTAGTTATTCATCAGCAATACTTGCTGGCGGCCAGTTTTCTAAGCGCATGCCCAGAGATAAGCCACGTGAAGCCAGTACGTCTTTGATCTCTGTAAGAGATTTTTTACCCAGGTTAGGTGTCTTAAGTAACTCAACCTCGGTACGCTGTACCAAATCACCGATGTAGTGGATAGCTTCTGCCTTAAGACAGTTAGCAGAGCGGACAGTCAATTCCAGATCGTCAACAGGGCGCAGCAGGATCGGATCAAACTCTGGCTTCTCTTCTTTTACTTCTGGCTGACGTACATCACGTAAATCAACAAAAGCTTCTAGCTGTTCAGCCAAAATAGTAGCTGCACGGCGAATCGCCTCTTCAGGATCGATTGTACCGTTAGTTTCCATCTCGATAACCAACTTGTCCAAATCGGTACGTTGTTCTACACGCGCTGCTTCAACATTGTAGGCAATACGCTCTACTGGGCTATAACAAGCGTCTACTAACAAACGACCAATAGGGCGCTCATCTTCTTCCGAATGAATCCGGGCAGAAGCCGGCACATAACCTCGACCACGCTGAACTTTAATGCGCATGCTTATAGAAGCAGTTTCGTCAGTCAGGTGGCAGATTACATGCTGCGGCTTGACGATTTCGACATCTCCGTCGTGGATAATGTCGGCTGCAGTCACAGGGCCAATGCCAGACTTATTCAAGGTAAGAATAACTTCATCTTTTCCCTGAACTCTTACCGCCAGCCCTTTCAGGTTGAGGAGAATCTCCAGGATATCTTCCTGTACACCTTCTTTGGTGCTGTACTCATGCAGTACACCATCAATCTCAACCTCAGTCACCGCACAACCCGGCATAGACGAAAGCAGAATACGGCGCAGTGCGTTACCTAGAGTATGGCCAAAGCCACGCTCTAATGGCTCAAGGGTCACCTTGGCGTGCGTCGAACTGACTTGCTCGATATCAACCAGGCGCGGTTTTAGAAACTCTGTCACAGAACCCTGCATTGTGTCCTCTCTTTGGTGCTAAGCTTTACTTAGAGTAAAGCTCGACGATCAGGTGTTCGTTGATGTCAGCAGACAGATCAGCACGTTCTGGAATACGTTTGAACACACCTTCCATCTTCACAGCATCAACCTCCAACCAAGTTGGTTTCTCACGCTGCTCAGCCAGCTCTAAAGCCGCCTTGATACGAGACTGCTTTTTCGATTTTTCGCGAACGCTGACTACGTCATTCGGGGATACCTGATAAGAAGCGATGTTAACAACGCGGCCATTTACCATGATAGCCTTATGGCTTACCATTTGGCGTGACTCAGCGCGAGTCGCCCCGAACCCCATACGGTAAACAACGTTGTCCAGACGACCTTCCAGCAAACTCAGCAGGTTCTCACCTGTGTTGCCTTTCAGACGAGTTGCTTCTTTATAGTAGTTACGGAATTGACGTTCCAGAACACCGTAAATACGACGAACTTTTTGTTTTTCACGTAACTGCACACCGTAGTCAGACAGACGCGGTTTACGTGCGCCATGCTGCCCAGGTGCTTGTTCTAATTTACACTTGGTGTCAATCGCGCGAACGCCAGACTTCAGGAATAGATCTGTACCCTCGCGACGGCTCAGCTTGAGCTTAGGACCCAAATATCTTGCCATTTTCTTTCTCCAATCGAACCTAAAAAGTAAACGCTATTAAACGCGACGTTTTTTAGGTGGACGACAACCGTTATGAGGGATCGGAGTCACATCAGTAATGTTAGTAATGCGGAAACCTGCCGCATTTAACGCTCGAATAGTTGACTCGCGGCCAGGACCAGGTCCCTTAACCATAACTTCCAGGTTCTTAATTCCGTATTCTTTCACTGCTTCGGCGCAACGCTCTGCTGCAACCTGAGCGGCAAACGGAGTAGATTTACGAGAACCACGGAAACCGGAACCACCGGCAGTTGCCCAACCCAGAGCGTTACCCTGACGGTCAGTAATGGTCACGATTGTGTTGTTGAAAGAAGCATGGATATGAGCCACACCATCAGAGACTTGCTTTCTTACACGCTTACGTGCACGAATAGGTGCTTTTGCCATTATACAATACCCCGATTATTTCTTGATCGGCTTACGTGGACCCTTACGGGTACGTGCATTGGTCTTAGTACGCTGGCCGCGAACAGGTAGACCACGACGGTGACGTAAACCACGATAAGTACCAAGATCCATCAGACGTTTGATGCTCAGGGTTACTTCACGACGCAAATCGCCTTCTACAACGTATTTAGCAACTTCGTCACGCAGCTTATCAATTTGCTCTTCAGACAGCTCACTGATCTTAACATGTTCAGCAATACCCGCCGCAGCACAAATAGCTTGGGAGCGAGTTTTACCAATTCCGTAAATCGATGTTAAAGCGATCACGGTATGCTTCTGATCAGGAATGTTAATGCCTGCTATACGGGCCACTATGCACTCCTAAGTTATTTATTTACCGCAACACCATTCTGAAAAGCCCGTTTTCAGGATACTCAAACAGTGTTGCTGTGACATAAAAAAGATTGGCTGGCTAATTTAGCCAGCTCAAACCGACTTTGCAAGAAAAATATGCTATTTTATTAGCCTTGGCGTTGTTTATGCTTAGGCTCTGCACTACAAATCACACGAACGACACCGTTACGCTTAACGATTTTGCAGTTGCGACATAATTTCTTGACGGAAGCACGAACTTTCATTTTTACTCTCCGTAACTTCTCAAGCAAACCAATTAACGGTTATAACCTTTAAGATTTGCCTTCTTCAATGCAGACTCATACTGACTTGACATCATCAGAGTTTGCACTTGAGCCATAAAGTCCATGATGACTACAACTACGATAAGTAGCGAAGTACCGCCAAAATAAAATGGCACCTTCATCGCATCACGCATGAACTCCGGGATTAAGCAGATAAAAGTAATATACATCGCACCAACTAAAGTTAGGCGCGTCATTACTTTATCAATGTACTTGGCTGTTTGCTCTCCCGGACGAATTCCTGGTACAAATGCACCGGACTTCTTCAGGTTATCTGCTGTTTCTCTCGGGTTGAAAACCAACGCGGTATAGAAAAAACAGAAGAAGATGATTGCAGACGCGTAGAGTAACACATAAAGAGGTTGCCCAGGCTGCAAGTACATTGAAATAGTAGTCAGCCAGTTCCAACCAGTTCCTCCCCCGAACCAAGAAGCTATGGTACCAGGGAACAGAATAATGCTGGAAGCAAAAATTGCAGGGATAACTCCAGCCATGTTCACTTTCAACGGTAAATGTGTGCTCTGTGCAGCATAAACTCGGCGACCTTGTTGACGTTTCGCATAGTTAACAACGATACGTCGTTGGCCACGCTCCATGAAAACAACGAAGAAAGTTACTGCAAACACTAACACTGCAACCAACAGCAACAGGAGGAAGTGCAGATCGCCTTGCCGAGCTTGCTCGATGGTATGGCCAATGGCCGGCGGCAAACCCGCAACAATACCAGCAAAGATTATGATAGAGATACCGTTTCCAATACCACGCTCAGTAATCTGCTCACCCAACCACATTAGGAACATAGTCCCAGTAACCAGGCTCACAACAGCCGTGAAGTAGAAAGCAAATCCTGGATTGATCACCAGTCCTTGCATTCCTGGCATATTTGGCAAACCAGTAGCAATACCGATTGACTGGAATATAGCCAGCACTAAAGTACCATAGCGAGTATACTGGCTAATCTTACGACGACCAGCTTCCCCTTCCTTCTTAATCTCCGCCAACGTTGGATGAACCACCGTCAACAACTGAATAATAATAGACGCAGAAATATACGGCATTATCCCCAGTGCAAAGATAGAAGCACGACTTAAAGCACCACCAGAGAACATGTTAAACATTTCAATGATGGTGCCCCTTTGCTGTTCGAGCAATTTGGCAAGCACAGTGGCATCAATACCAGGGATAGGAATAAAAGAACCAATGCGGAAAACAATTAACGCGCCAATAACAAACAACAGCCTACGTTTCAGCTCGCCTAGTCCACCTTTAGCACTTTGAAAATCTAATCCTGGTTGTTTAGCCATCTGTTACTTATTCCTCAATTTTACCGCCAGCAGCTTCAATTGCAGCACGAGCGCCTTTAGTAACACGAAGGCCACGCACAGTTACTACACGATTGATTTCACCAGAAAGAATAACTTTCGCGAATTCAATTTGAGTGCCAACAATATTAGCGGCTTTCAATGCGTTCAGATCAATAATATCGCCTTCAACGGCAGCAAAATCAGATAAACGAACTTCTGCTGTAACCATCGCCTTACGTGAAGTAAAACCAAATTTTGGCAAACGACGGTACAAAGGCATCTGACCACCTTCAAAACCACGGCGTACGCCACCGCCAGAACGAGACTTCTGGCCTTTGTGACCACGGCCACCGGTTTTACCCAAGCCAGAACCAATACCACGACCTACACGTTTAGGCGCATGCTTGGAACCTTCAGCCGGAGACAGAGTATTTAAGCGCATCTGTTACTCCTCAACTTTAACCATATAGGAAACCAAGTTGATCATACCACGTATAGCAGGAGTATCTTCACGCTCTACTGTATGACCGATACGGCGCAGACCTAAACCAACCAAAGTTGCCTTATGCTTAGGCAGACGGCCGATTGAACTGCGAATCTGTGTTATTTTAATAGTCTTAGCCATGGTCATTACCCCAGAATTTCTTCGACGGATTTACCACGCTTAGCGGCGACCATTTCTGGAGACTTCATACTGTCTAAAGCATCCAGAGTTGCACGAACCACATTAATAGGGTTAGTGGAACCATAGGTTTTAGCCAGTACGTTATGAACACCAGCCACTTCCAAAACAGCACGCATAGCACCGCCTGCGATGATACCAGTACCTTCGTGAGCAGGCTGCATGAACACACGGGAACCAGTGTGTGCACCTTTTACTGGGTGATACAAAGTGCCGCTGTTCAGTGCGACGGTTTTCATATTGCGACGGGCTTTTTCCATCGCTTTCTGGATTGCTGCCGGAACTTCGCGTGCTTTGCCGTAGCCAAAACCAACGCGACCATTACCATCACCTACAACAGTTAGTGCGGTAAAGCTGAAAATCCGGCCACCTTTTACGGTTTTAGATACGCGATTTACCGCAATCAGCTTTTCCTGCAGTTCGCCAGCTTGTTTTTCGATGTGAGCCATCTTACACCTCTACCTTAGAACTGAAGGCCAGCTTCACGGGCAGCATCTGCCAGTGCCTGGACTCGACCATGATATTGGAAACCAGAGCGGTCAAAGGATACATCTTTAATACCTTTTTCCAACGCACGTTCAGCAATTGCTTTGCCAACTGCTGCTGCTGCTTCTTTATTTCCAGTGTATTTCAGTTGCTCATTGATAGCTTTTTCTGTAGTAGAAGCTGCCACCAAAGTTTCAGAACCGTTTGGTGCGATAACCTGCGCATAAATATGGCGAGGGGTACGATGTACCACCAGGCGAGTTGCACCCAGTTCCTGGAGCTTGCGGCGTGCGCGGGTCGCACGACGGATACGAGCTGCTTTCTTATCCATAGTGTTACCTTACTTCTTCTTAGCCTCTTTGATACGCACGACTTCGTCGGCGTAACGAACACCCTTACCTTTATAAGGCTCAGGACGACGATAGGCACGCAGTTCTGCCGCAACCTGACCGATTACCTGTTTATCAGCACCCTTTAGTACGATTTCAGTTTGTGACGGACATTCTGCAGTAATGCCTGCTGGCAGTTCGTGGTCAACTGGATGTGAGAAGCCCAGAGACATGTTGACAACATTGCCTTTGACTACTGCACGATAACCAACACCTACCAGTTGAAGCTTCTTAGTGAAGCCTTCGGTAACACCGATAACCATAGCATTCAGCAAAGAACGAGTTGTACCCGCCTGTGCCCAACCACCAACATAACCATCGCGTGGAGCGAAGGTCAGTTGATTATCTGCATGCTTAACTTCAACTGCGCTGTGGATTGTACGACTTAGCTCGCCGTTTTTACCCTTAATCGAAATAACCTGACCGTCGAGTTTTACCTCTACGCCGGCAGGAATAACGACGGGTGCTTTTGCAACACGAGACATTCTTTCCTCCCGAATTAAGCTACGTAGCAGAGAATCTCGCCACCAAGACCAGCTTGGCGAGCTGCACGATCAGTCATTACACCTTTAGAGGTAGAAACAACAGCGATACCCAAGCCAGCCATAACTTGTGGCAGCTCATCTTTTTTCTTATAGATGCGCAGACTTGGGCGGCTTACACGCTGAATACTTTCTACAACAGCCTTACCTTGGAAGTATTTCAGTACTAATTCCAGTTCTGGCTTGGTGTCGCCTTCAATTTTATAATCTTCAATATAACCTTCTTCCTTCAGCACTTTGGCAATTGCCACTTTCAGCTTGGAGGAAGGCATGGTGACCGCAACTTTATTCGCGGCCTGACCGTTACGGATACGGGTCAGCATATCCGCGATGGGATCTTGCATGCTCATCTGTCTTTACTCCCGTGATTCAATTGGTGACAATTACCAGCTAGCCTTTTTAAGGCCCGGAATTTCACCGCGCATGGCGGCTTCACGGACTTTAATTCGGCTCAACCCAAACTTCCGCAAAAACGCATGCGGACGACCAGTTTGGCGGCAGCGGTTACGCTGACGAGAAGGGCTGGAATCACGTGGCAGTGTTTGCAGCTTGAGAACAGCATTCCAACGCTCTTCATCAGATGCATTCACATCAGAAATGATAGCTCTCAATTCCACACGTTTAGTGAAGAATTTTTCAGCTAATTTCGCACGTTTTACATCACGTGCTTTCATTGATTGCTTAGCCATGAATACCCTGCCTTACTTGCGGAACGGGAAGTTAAAAGCAGCCAAAAGTGCGCGGCCTTCATCATCAGATTTCGCAGTTGTGGTGATAGTAATATCCAGACCACGAACACGATCCACTTTATCGTAATCGATTTCAGGGAAGATGATTTGCTCACGTACACCCATGCTGTAATTGCCACGACCATCAAATGACTTCGCAGACAAACCACGGAAGTCACGAATACGAGGTACAGCAATAGAAATCAGGCGCTCAAGAAACTCCCACATACGTTCACCACGCAGGGTCACTTTACAGCCGATTGGATAGCCCTGACGGATTTTGAAGCCTGCAACTGATTTGCGTGCTTTGGTGATTAATGGTTTTTGACCAGAAATTGCTGCCAGATCCGCTGCTGCATTATCCAGCAGTTTCTTATCAGCGATCGCTTCACCAACACCCATGTTCAGGGTGATCTTCTCGACCCGAGGGACTTGCATGACAGAATTGTAGCCAAACTGAGTCATCAGTTTTTGGACTACCTCGTCTTTGTAGTAATCATGCAGTTTCGCCATCGTATTACTCCAAATTACTTGATAGTTTCGCTGTTAGATTTAAAGAAACGAACTTTTTTTCCGTCTTCAAATCTAAAACCTACACGGTCAGCCTTACCGGTTGCCGCATTGAAGATCGCAACGTTTGAAACCTGGATTGCAGCTTCTTTTTCAACGATGCCACCTGGTTGGTTCAGAGCCGGAACAGGCTTCTGATGTTTTTTAACCAAGTTGATACCTTCAACAATGACTTTCCCAGTAGAAAGAACCTGTTTTACTTTACCGCGCTTACCTTTATCTTTTCCGGTCAACACGATAACTTCGTCATCACGACGGATTTTCGCTGCCATTGTCCGCTCCTTAGAGTACTTCTGGTGCCAGGGAGATAATTTTCATGAACTTTTCATTACGAAGTTCACGAGTTACCGGCCCAAAAATACGCGTACCGATAACTTGCTCACTTGTGTTGTTTAACAACACGCAAGCATTGCCATCGAAGCGAATGACAGAACCGTCAGGGCGACGAACACCCTTCTTGGTGCGCACCACTACCGCTTTCAGGACATCACCTTTTTTCACTTTACCACGAGGAATTGCTTCCTTAATGGTGACTTTTATGATGTCGCCGACGTGTGCATAGCGACGGTGCGAGCCACCCAGAACCTTGATACACATTACGCGACGTGCACCGGAGTTGTCGGCCACGTTCAGCATAGTCTGTTCTTGGATCATTTTAGTGCTCCGCTAAATGTCAACTACTACTGAGCCCACTTCACTACTATAATTTAGTATGAAGAGGCCGTTCAGATACCCCATATCACGAGGGCGCGGCATTATAACACCACATCTCAGATATAGATAGAAAAAATAAACGGCTCATCGCCTGAGCCGTTTACTCTATTCGAGCCAGCTTACAGAATCGCTTTCTCTACAACGCGAACTAAAGTCCAAGATTTAGTTTTGGACAGTGGACGGGTTTCGCGGATTTCCACCACATCACCAATGCCACATTCATTGTTCTCGTCATGTACATGCAGTTTAGTCGTACGTTTGATGAATTTACCATACAGAGGGTGTTTCACCTTACGCTCAATAGCAACAACAATAGATTTCTCCATTTTGTCACTTACAACACGACCTTGCAGAGTACGGATTTTATCGGTCATTACGCACCCGCCTTCTCAGTCAATAAAGTCTTAACGCGTGCGATATTACGACGCACTTGTTTCAACAGATGAGACTGTTGTAGCTGGCCACTTGCAGCCTGCATGCGCAGGTTAAATTGTTCACGCAGCAAATTCAGCAGCTCAGTGTTCAGCTCTTCAACGCTTTTTTCGCGCAGCTCTTGTGCTTTCATTACATCACCGTCTTAGTTACAAAGGTGGTCTTGATAGGCAGTTTCGCTGCTGCCAGCTTGAATGCTTCACGAGCCAGCTCTTCAGGCACACCGTCCATTTCATAAAGGACTTTACCAGGCTGGATCAAGGCAACCCAATATTCTACGTTACCTTTACCTTTACCCATACGCACTTCGAGTGGCTTTTCAGTGATAGGTTTATCTGGAAATACACGTATCCAGATTTTACCTTGACGTTTAATTGCACGAGTCATAGCACGACGTGCCGCTTCAATCTGACGTGCCGTCAGACGGCCACGGCCCACAGCTTTCAGACCGAAAGTGCCGAAGCTAACATCCGCACCTGCTGCCAGGCCACGGTTACGGCCTTTGTGCATTTTACGGAATTTCGTACGCTTTGGTTGTAACATCAGCGACTCTCCTTACTTGCGGCCTTTACGCTGCTGCTTTTTCGGTTGTGCAGCCGGTTTTTCCGCCTGTTCAACAGCAGCCATACCACCCAAGATCTCACCTTTGAAGATCCATACCTTAACGCCGAGTACACCATAAGTGGTGTGCGCTTCTGAAGTGTTATAGTCGATATCTGCACGCAGTGTGTGCAACGGTACACGACCTTCACGATACCATTCAGTACGCGCGATTTCAGCACCGCCTAAACGGCCACTGACTTCCACTTTAATGCCTTTAGCGCCCAAACGCATCGCATTCTGGACTGCGCGCTTCATAGCGCGACGGAACATAACACGACGTTCTAGCTGTGAAGTAATACTGTCAGCAACCAGTTTCGCGTCCAGTTCAGGCTTACGCACTTCAGAGATATTAATTTGCGCAGGAACACCAGCGATTTCCGCTACAGTTTTACGCAGTTTTTCTACGTCTTCACCTTTCTTACCGATTACAATACCTGGGCGAGCAGTGTGAATAGTTACACGAATACTTTTAGCAGGACGTTCAATAACAATGCGTGAAATAGACGCTTTTGCCAGTTCTTTATTCAAGTACTGGCGAACTTTAAAATCGCTGTCTAGGTTGTCAGCGAATTCTTTAGTATTCGCATACCAGGTAGAGTTCCAAGGTTTGACAATACCCAGGCGAATACCATTAGGATGTACTTTCTGACCCATTGCTAGTCTCCAGAGTCTCAGCGATCGGACACAACCACAGTAATGTGGCTGCTGCGCTTCAGGATGCGATCTGCACGACCTTTTGCACGAGGCATAATACGCTTCATGGTCGGGCCTTCGTCTACGAAAATCTTCGTGACCTTCAGATCATCAATGTCAGCACCATCGTTGTGTTCTGCATTAGCAATAGCAGACTCAAGTACTTTCTTCACTAAACCAGCAGCTTTCTTATTGGTATAGGTCAGAGTTTCCAGAGCTTGCGACACTTTCTTACCGCGAATCAGGTCAGCTACGAGGCGAACCTTCTGAGCAGAAGAACGAGCGTGGCGATGTTTAGCGATAGTTTCCATCTCTTCCTCCTACCTTAGCGCTTTTTAGCCTTTTTATCGGCCGCATGGCCGCGATAAGTACGGGTCGGCGCGAATTCACCTAGTTTATGACCAACCATTTCGTCGGAAACAAAAACTGGTACATGCTGACGACCATTATGGACAGCGATGGTCAAACCGATCATGTTAGGAAAGATCGTTGAACGACGGGACCAAGTCTTGATAGGCTTTTTGTCTCCGCTTTCCACCGCTTTCTCTACCTTCTTCAGCAAGTGCAGGTCAATAAATGGACCTTTCTTGAGAGAACGTGGCATGGTTTATCCTCTAATTATTTTTTAGTACGGCGACGTACGATGAACTGATCAGTACGTTTATTACTACGGGTCTTCTTACCTTTAGTTTGAACACCCCAAGGAGTTACAGGATGTTTACCAAAGTTACGACCTTCACCACCACCATGTGGGTGATCTACCGGGTTCATCGCCGTACCACGAACGGTAGGACGAATGCCACGCCAGCGACTTGCACCAGCTTTACCCAGAACGCGTAGCATATGTTCTGCATTGCCAACTTCACCTAAAGTGGCGCGGCAATCAGACAGAACTTTACGCATTTCACCAGAACGCAGACGCAAAGTTACATAAGAACCGTCACGAGCAACGATCTGAACGTATGCACCAGCAGAACGAGCCAACTGACCACCTTTACCCGGCTTCATTTCTACGTTATGTACGGTAGAACCAACAGGGATATTGCGCATTGGCAATGCGTTACCAGTTTTGATAGCTGCATCAGCACCAGATTGGATTTGATCACCAGCTTTCAGACCTTTAGGTGCAAGGATATAACGACGTTCACCATCTTTATACAGAACCAGGGCGATATTCGCTGAACGGTTTGGATCATATTCCAAACGCTCAACTACAGCAGGGATACCATCTTTATTACGTTTAAAGTCAATCAAACGATAGTGCTGCTTGTGGCCACCACCAATATGACGAGTGGTAATACGGCCATTGTTGTTACGACCACCGGTTTTGCTGCTTTTTTCCAGCAATGGAGCATAAGGTTTACCCTTATGCAGCTCAGGGTTAACCACTTTAACAACGTGGCGACGGCCCGGAGACGTAGGTTTACATTTAACAATTGCCATTGTTCTTTACTCCTCCGACTTACTCTGCACCACCGATGAAGTCCATATTCTGGCCTTCCTTCAGTGTGACGTAAGCTTTTTTCCAGTCGCTACGACGACCAATACGCTGACCGTGACGTTTAGTTTTGCCTTTAACCAGCAAAGTGTTAACACCTTCAACTTCGACTTCAAACAGTTTCTGCACAGCAGCTTTGATTTCTGCTTTAGTCGCGTCTTTCGCAACTTTGAGAACGATGGTGTTGCTCTTTTCCATCGCTGTAGAAGCTTTTTCAGATACGTGCGGCGCGCGCAGTACTTTCAGCAGACGTTCTTCACGGATCATGCCAGCATCTCCTCAACTTGCTTCACAGCATCAGCAGTCATAACCACTTTATCGAAGGCGATTAAGCTAACTGGATCAATACCAGCTACATCACGAACATCAACCTTGTACAGGTTGCGAGCTGCTAAGAATAAATTCTCATCAACTTCATGAGTGATAATCAGCACATCTTCCAGAGCCATATCTTTCAGTTTCTGAACCAGAAGCTTGGTTTTAGGAGCTTCTACAGAAAACTTCTCGACAACGATCAAACGATCTTGACGTACCAGTTCAGACAGGATGCTCTTTAAAGCACCACGGTACATTTTCTTATTAACTTTTTGACTGTGGTCCTGTGGTTTAGCTGCAAAAGTTACACCACCAGAGCGCCAAATTGGACTCTTAATAGAACCAGAACGTGCACGGCCAGTGCCTTTCTGACGCCATGGTTTCTTACCTGAACCAGAAACTTCAGCACGGGTTTTCTGAGCACGAGTACCTTGACGTGCACCAGCTGCGTAAGCAACAACTACTTGATGCACAAGCGCTTCATTGAAATCACGCCCGAAGGTAGTTTCGGAAACAGTCAGCGCGCCTTGCGCGTCTTTCATTACCAATTCCATTCCTATCTCCTCGACGTTACGCCTTGACAGCCGGTTTTACGATCAGGTTGCCGCCAGTTGCACCTGGAACAGCACCTTTGACCAGCAGCAGGTTGCGCTCAGCGTCAACACGTACTACATCTAGGCTTTGAACAGTTACACGTTCATTACCCAGTTGGCCTGCCATTTTCTTGCCTTTAAATACCTTGCCCGGAGTTTGGTTCTGACCGATAGAACCCGGGACACGATGAGACAAAGAGTTACCGTGGCTAGCATCTTGGGTACGGAAGTTCCAGCGCTTAACAGTACCAGCAAAACCTTTACCTTTAGATGTACCAGTAACGTCGACTTTCTTAACGTCAGCGAAAATCTCAACGCTAATACTTTGACCTACAGCATATTCTTCGCCTTCAGACAGACGGAATTCACGCAGGATACGGCCAGCTTCAACACCAGCTTTAGCGAAATGACCTGCTTCAGGTTTGTTTATACGGTTAGCTTTTTTGCTACCAGTAGTAACCTGAATTGCACGATAACCATCACTACCCAGATCTTTAACCTGAGTCACACGGTTATCTTCAATTTCGATAACAGTTACAGGGATAGAAACGCCATCTTCAGTGAAGATACGAGTCATACCCACTTTTTTACCGACTAAACCAATCATTGTTTCAACCTCTCAATCGTTCAATGACCTGATTAACCCAGGCTGATCTGCACGTCTACACCGGCAGCCAGATCCAGACGCATCAGAGCATCAACGGTTTTCTCGGTTGGCTCAACGATGTCAACCAGACGCTTATGAGTGCGAATTTCGTACTGATCACGCGCATCTTTATTAACATGCGGAGAAATCAGAACGGTAAAACGCTCTTTACGAGTCGGCAGCGGGATAGGACCACGCACCTGCGCACCAGTACGCTTAGCGGTCTCGACAATTTCCGCAGTTGATTGATCGATCAAACGATGATCAAATGCTTTCAGGCGAATACGGATTCTTTGGTTCTGCATGAGACCAGAGCTCCAACTATTTTATAAACGTAAATAATTACTCCTCGTACCCATTTCGATTGACGGGAGAGTGTAATCGTTCAATATATAACCCCCCTATCGGGAGTATTTTAAATGGCAGCAAAGCAATACTGCACATTCACTGGTTATCAAACCAGACTTACACGTAAGTAAGACCGCATATTATACGCAAATCAATTAACAAAGCAAGATACAGATGAAGATTTGTCCGGAATAGAGTCAAAGGAGCATGAAACAAGATGCCCTAACTGAACAACAGATAGGGCATTTTTTCGTACCTATTCTCCTTCAAGGATTTGTGCTTGAGTGTAATTTTGAATCCCCATACGTTCAATTAATTCAAATTGAGTTTCCAACCAATCAATGTGTTCTTCTTCTTCATCTAGGACATCGATCATCAAATCACGGCTAACATAGTCATGAATCGAATCAGCATAAGCAATCGCTTCTTTCAAATCTCTAGCTCCCTGCAATTCGAGCTGCAAGTCAGATTTGAGCATTTCTTCGATATCTTCTCCGATGTTAAGTTTTCCTAGATCCTGCAAATTAGGAATTCCTTCAAGAAAAAGGATACGTTCAATGTACCTATCAGCATGCTTCATTTCATCGATAGATTCATGATATTCCTTATCATTCAGGCGGGTAAGGCCCCAGTTTTTGAACATCCGGGCATGTAGAAAATATTGATTAATTGCAACAAGCTCATTTCCAAGAAGTTTGTTCAAATGAGCAATCATTTTTTTATCACCTTTCATAGTTTACTCCTCCGCTTCCAGTACTTAAAGTGTAGTACCTATTCAGCAGAGTAGTAGTAAACTTATCTCTTTTTTATCAAGCAACGTTATCTATCTTAGGTAGCTGTGCAATTTCCTCATTAATTAGCTCTCGGGCTTGGCGTATGCATTTGCCACAATCACGGCCTACAGGCACAATACGTTTTAGTTCTCTAATAGAGTGAATATGATGTTGACGCACCGCGTTACGTATTGTTTTGTCACTCACCGCATTACATAGGCAGACATACATAAATAACACTCTCTGGTACACATTATAGCGCATATTAAATAATAATGAGTCTCATTTCAATAATCATTCGCATTTTAATTTTCTGATTCAGGTTCTTCCAAATATCCTTTAGCTTCGTCAAATGGAAGTAGTTCCCTCATTTCTGTAATACTTTGACTAAAAAGACTTTTATCCCTATCAGGAACTTTCTTAAACTTATTCCATCCTAAAAACTATCTCCTACATCAGCAACTCTCTTCGTTGGTATCCCCTCCTTTCGTTAGGGCATACCAACAGATGCAGAACAAACATGAGTCAAATATTACTACCTGTATATAAAAGAAAAGATGACTCATCTAAGTTTGAAGACAAATGCTTATTCGGGAAAATCACGAGGTGGGGGGTTAGTTACCGCTAACGTATTCTACAGATGAATGATGAATATATACTCTAAGAATACCCTAGCAGAACAGCCAGATAACGATAACACCACTAGGAACAAGCAGCCGAAATAAAAACTTAAGACACTAAGAGATAACCGAATGGGATGGTTCATACAGGGAATTTAAGGAAAGGTGATATCAATTAAAACACTAACTAACAGACACCTAGTGTAACACAACCAAGTGTCTGTCCTAAAACAAGTCAGAATACAAACCTGTCCTAAAGTTAGGTACTTAATTCTTAGCTATTAAGCAATAATTTTAGCAACAACACCAGCACCTACAGTACGGCCGCCTTCACGGATAGCGAAGCGCAGACCCTGGTCCATTGCGATTGGCGCAATCAGGGTAACTTTCATCTGAATGTTATCACCTGGCATCACCATTTCCACGCCTTCTGGCAGCTCGATTGTGCCGGTTACGTCAGTTGTACGGAAGTAGAACTGTGGACGGTAGCCTTTGAAGAATGGCGTATGACGGCCGCCTTCGTCTTTGCTCAGAATATAAACTTCTGATTCGAAAGTGGTGTGTGGCTTGATTGAACCCGGTTTTGCCAGTACCTGACCACGTTCGATTTCGTCACGTTTGGTACCACGCAGCAGAACGCCCACGTTCTCACCCGCACGGCCTTCGTCCAGCAGTTTGCGGAACATTTCTACGCCAGTACACGTGGTTTTCGTTGTGTCTTTGATACCCACGATTTCAACTTCTTCACCCACTTTAACAATACCGCGCTCTACACGACCGGTTACCACGGTACCACGGCCTGAAATCGAGAATACGTCTTCGATTGGCAGCAGGAATGGCTGGTCGATTGCACGCTCGGGTTCTGGGATGTAGCTGTCCAGCGCTTCTGCCAGCTCCAGGATTTTGCTTTCCCACTCGGCATCGCCTTCCAGCGCTTTCAGCGCAGAACCACGGATAACCGGAGTGTCGTCGCCTGGGAAATCGTACTGAGACAGCAACTCACGCACTTCCATCTCAACCAGTTCCAGCAGCTCTTCGTCGTCTACCATGTCACATTTGTTCAGGAATACGATGATGTAAGGAACGCCTACCTGAC
>NZ_PUWT01000032.1:0-52641 GCF_002968995.1 Photorhabdus hindustanensis | reverse complement strand
AACTGGATGAATTTCATTACACACGGGAATATGTGACGCAGAAACGGGAGTCCGATTACGCCTTTTTTGCCCGGTTAGTTGCCGAAGAGGGGCTGAATTTCTGGTTTGAAGACGACAAGCTGTTTTTCAGCGACAGCCATTTAGGGATGACGGCCAATTTACCGCTGGTCTACAACCCGCAGATAGAGACGGCCACGGAAATGAATGTGGTTAATCAGGTGCGTCTGGGGGTCTCCATGACCCCGAATCGGGTCATTTATAAGGACTACAATCCCCAGAATCCTGCTTACCGCCTGACGCATCGGGCCAATATCGATCCCCGTGTCGAGGGGCAGAAAACCTTGTTTGAGCTTTTTGAAAGCTACGGCCGCTTTCAGAAAGACGCGCAGGCGAAACCGTTTGTCCAGCGCCGTCAGCAGGCTGTCGAAAATCAACGTCAGGCCGGCTGCGGGCAAAGCAACTGTTTTAAACTGATGCCCGGTAAAATCTTTGCGCTTAACGAACACCCGGTTGACGCCATGAACACCCGCTGGCAAATCGTCACTATCCATCATCACGGCAAATGTCCGCAGGCATTGCAAGAACAGAGCGGAGAATCAGGTACTTATCTGCACAATGAATTCAGTTTTATTTCGGGTTATCGAGACTGGCGAGCGCTATACCGTTACAAACCGCTGGCGGACGGTGATGAAGTGGCCACCGTGGTCGGCCCGGAAGGCGAAGAGATTTATGTCAATGAAGAGGGGTGTATCCGCATCCATTTTCACTGGGATCGTTATGATAAAGCCGATGAAAACGCCACCTGTTGGGTACGATTCGCGCAAGGCTGGAATGGCAGCGGTTACGGTTTTATGGCGGTTCCCCGTATCGGTCAGGAGGTGATTGTTTCTTATCTGAACGGTGATATTGATCGCCCGATTGTCACCGGTTGCACCTACAACGGTTCAAACCGGCCGCCGTTAAATTTACCTGCGGAAAAGACCCGCACGACATTTAAAACCCAAACCCACAAAGGGGAAGGTTTTAATGAATTGCGCTTTGAAGATGAGAAAGACCGGGAGGAGATTTACCTGCGCGGGCAGAAAGATCTGACCGCCCATATTCAGCACGACGCTTACTGGCATATTAAACATGACCATAAACAGCGCGTCGATAATAACCGCTATAGCGAAATTTCAGTGGATGATCATCAGCATGTCAAAGGCTCGGGGAAGTACAGCACCGATGGCGATGTTTCACACCGTATCTCAGGCAGTCAACATTTACAGACCGGGGAGGCGTTGGTGGCGGAAAGCGGTCAGGAAACGCACCTGAAAAGCGGCGGTAAGATGGTGTTGGAGGCGGCGTCAGAAATTACCTTAAAAGTCGGCGGCCATTTTATCCGGTTAACTCCCGGCGGTATTCTGACTTCCCCCAATTTGCTGGTCGGGCAAGGTTCAGCCGGTGCGGGCCGTGGATTGTCTCTGCAACTGCCGGAAGGAGTTGCGCCTCTGCCGGAGGTTAAACTCCCTGCCAAACCGCTTTGTGCCGTGCTGGCTCAACAGGAAACAAATTGGATTATTGATAATTTGGAGGATAAATGAACAAGTCAATAAATTGGCAACAGTGGCTGAGTATCCCTAATAAACCATCGGTTTTCTTTATGCTCAATTCACTGGCGGAACCTAACCCGGTGGCGCTCTTTTATCGCAACGACTGGGTAGAGCAGGCTTTTCCGCTCTACAGCAATACACCGATGGATCACATGCTGGCGCAAAGTCCCTGGCTGGTTCAGCCCAAGTCAGGTTGCCTGTCAGTAATCGGTCATCTGCTTGATAGCCAAACTCTGAGCGATAACAGTTGGGGATGGGCTTATCGCAGCGACGAGTCATGGATACAGCAGCTTAATCATTGGCGTTCACGCCAGCAGGTGATATTGCGGGAGAGGCAAGTGATTTTTCGCAGTATGGACCCACGTATCCTCGGTCTGTTATTACCGGCAATGATCGTCAGCGATTGGTCGGCATTTTTGACACCGGTGAGTGAGCTGATGATCGATATGCCCGAACCACAGATTTATTATCGGCCTGAAAATTGTGGTCAAGGCGGCAGTGAATCGCCCTTTATTCTGGGCGATCATTTATCGCATGCCTGGCACCATTCCGATTACGCCCTGCAAGGGATGGCATCTGCGATCAGTTATAATTGCTGGGAAAACCACGGAGAATTGGCTGATAAGCTAGATAAGCCAGAGGGACAGTTAGTGGAGCAAATTATCAATTGGTTAAAATACCGTTTGGCAAACGGAGATAATATTAGCAAACTTACCTACGTAGATTTTTTACAAACACTGACTGACGACGCCCCTTCCCAAAGGTTTATTGAAAGTTGAGAGAGAAACAACACACAATCAATAATATAATCAACAACACCATTATTATGTCCCCGTAAAAACGGGGAGCATTTTTACTTCAACTATCATCATCAAACCTGAATCCGGTTTATCCCCATAAATTCAGGGAACTCTGACCTTCTATGTCAATTACCTTTCCAGATGACGGTTGATCCCCGTAGATTACGGGGATCAAATTGTAACAAATGGCGATAGTTCTGTATTTAGCGGTTTATCCCCGTAGAAACGGGGAACAAATCTATCTCTGCCAGCTAAATACGCTAGCTGTTCGGTTTATCCCCGTCAATCACAGGGAACACGCTTCCAAACCCCAAGCATAACAGTATCAAGTCGGTTCACCCCCGTAGACACAAGGAACACCGCTTACTACCGACCGTATCACTGTTACTGTCCGGTTTATCCCCCCATAGAGGCAGGGAGCATCAGGAAAACCAGTTATCAGCGTCATTTTCACACGGTTAATCCCCGTTAGACAATACAGGGAACACACTTTTAGATCTACAGCTATTTGGGGCGCTGCTAGGTCCATCCCCGTTAGTACAGGGAACATTTAGCGAACATAGTAAAGCATCACTCATGCCGCGGTTTATCCCTACAAATGCAGGGAACACTTACATTCTCTCTTTGACGAGATATATCGAGTTTGGTTCACCCCGGTAACGGTCAGGAACATCCACTACACGATATCCTATCATTGATTATAACTGCTTATCCCATTAAACACAGGGAACATATTCTGCCTGGTTCAAATGTATACCAAAATTCAGGTTCATCCCCACAGACGTGAGGAACACGGTAATTATTTTATCCATATTTCCAAGAGTAGCGACTACCCCCTACTCTACAGAATGATATTAATTAGCAATATCACTTTTTACCATGCTTTTGAAATGTAACACAAACAATTAATAACCACGAATGCGTCACCTTTAACATCAATATCCCGATACAACAAAGAATATTGCATTACGCGCTCCGACAAAAATAAATTTCCATTACACTGATCTGATTAACATCAATCCGCATCCCATCGCTTTAGCGCGACCAAAGCCTTTTGCATACTGTTCCAAATATAGCTCACCGTTAGTCACCGTCAGAAGTCCTTGGAAATCAACACTGGAAAATTGTATTTTCTGCCCATGCTTTTTTACACTTCGATGCTGGGTATAACCTTCAACATCCAGTAAATCGTCAAACTGAATACCCCATTGCTGCATACGACGGCTATTCAACAACCAATTACGGGCGGCATCATCCATCATGGCTTTTATTTTCCCCTGCCTTGTTTCACCTTTCTGCCTTGCCATAAACTTAGCATGCATCAAGACATCATGACGCCGACGTTTTCCAAAAGAGTCGGTAATACAGATTGTTGGATTAACGCGTAATTTGAAAGCTAAACGTTGCCCCTCCTGCAATTGAGGATAAAACGCTTTCGTTTCCACCTCAAACAATGGTGACTGAGTTTGAGGTGATGTTTTAGATAAAACATAGAATACGGGTAATCCCATTATTCCGTTCTCTTCCCGAAATAGAAATTGACGTTTTTCGTCTGTTGAAAACAATTTCCATAACAATTGATGAGAAGTATAAACGCCATTCGCACCCATTTTTGCTAATATATTTGCTGTTTGACTCGATTGCCGAAGCACAATTTTAGACAAATACATCAACACTCTCCTCGATAGAAAGTTGATACATAGTACGTTGCCGGAATTGCCAACGCGCCCGGTTAATCGGCTCATCCCAAGGATGGCTGATCAAGATATTTGAAGAACTCATTTCATCTTTATTTCCCTCCCAAAAATAAGTCACAATCCCATTTGCCCCTAACCATAATTTATCCTCTCTATCCGAATGCATCAGCGGTGGAAAAGGGATATCCAACGCTGTTTTTAATGTTGATGACGTAATGAGTTTAGGGCAGAGAGGTAAAGCAAGCGGGCAAGATTTACGTCCAAGATGCAAGATAAATACGGGTTTAAGTAAAGCATCCCGTAATTGTTCAAGCGTAAAACCAGTGTGTTCAGTTAATGTAATCGCAACAATCCAAATACCATCACAACGATAATCGCGATTAGACAGAATGGTATTCAGTCTATCTGATCTTAATTCACTTTTACGGTTCTGATGAACCACATTACTATTGTGCGTCGGCACTTGCGTCGTATGATAATCACGCATTAAAGAGCCAGGAACAGTCTGCTTAATTGCAATCAACACACTTTTTTGTAATTTTGCTAATTCAGACTCATCATCTCGTCGAATACCTAATGCTGCTCCTAATAACCCCAAAATCGCGGAGCGACCCGGATACAATTCCGTTGGCCGCTCTCCCCCAACCGCAGGTTGGCCCCAACTTGCCATCGGGCCATATAATCGGAAGACTAAATATGCTTTCATTCTGCCTCCATTACCGCACAACAAATTCAAGCAGCTCGGTTAAAGTTCCTTCCCCTGTGAATGTGTTGAATTTATAGCGGGCATCGGCACAAGTACCGTAAACTTGATCAATATTGTGCATCTGGCTTTCTAAGGCATTAATTGCCGATGGCCCCTGGTCGCTGTCATTAATAGGTTTTAAAAATGCAACGGATAAAGAACGAGGTTGTTGTTCGCCTTTCTCAGCGAGAGCAAAACTGGCATAAGCACGAGAAGCAAAACTATTTTGTTTACCCGTAGGCGACACTTTCACAGCGGCTTCTGTTAATGCTTTAATCGCTTTATTAGCCAGGGTTTCATCGCCATCCAAATTTTTTATTAATTGCGTTTTATTAATGCAGATATAACTGTAAAACAGCGCAGCGGCAAAACCCAATTCGCCGATATGGGCTGACCCGGTATCTTCCTTGCCATCATTTAAATCATCCACCGCCGTAAAATAATCATCTTCAATCACCACACTATGCACACTAATAGCATGAGCGACCTGACAAGATGCCTCGACGTTAAATGCCGGACTTGAAGCTAACATCCGACCAAACAAAGCAATATCCACCGCAGTTTGCTTAGTTTTTAATAAATGAAGTTCTTCGGCTGTCGGCGCCCGATTTTCTTTCGCCAACACCTCAATCAACGACATGACAGATCGTTGTTCTGCCGGACTGATATGAGCCAATTGCTCAATTTCTAAAGCATCTTTTTTCGTTTTTCCAAAAACACCAGCAATCGTTGTAGCCAATGCTTTAGCGGATTTTTCTTTCACTCCAGCACTGACCAAAGCGTCAAATACCTTAATACCAAATCGCTTGGTGCGAATACCAATATTCTCTGATAGCACCTGTTCAAATAATTCAGAAGTACGCCAGTGGCGTTTTAAGCTTTGAGAACTCACGCGTAAACGTTCAAAACCGCCCATTCTCGCTGTTTTAGGCCGGCCTAAATCATCACGATTCAGATTAGATGGCGCATAGGAAGTTAATAAGTGTAATTGAACAAACTGACTCATAATAATCATCCTAAACTCAATTAATGAAAATCCGATAAATCAACCGATTTACCACTAGCTGCACGGTAATAATCCATAACCCACTTCACCTTAATACGCTTATCCGCCTTACATGGCTGTAATTGACCATATTCAGCGAACCACTCCTCAATATCCCGTGCTAGAGCCAAAACAGAAATATTGCCTTTGACTTTCTGTAAAATTTGACGTAATCGACGTAGTAATTCATTCGGTGTTTTAGCATTTTGTAATTGTGAGAATCTTAATTCACTGACAACCGGTTTATTTCCTCCTCCTTTCTTACCCGCCGCTACCGCCAATGTAATACCACTGTTGCTTTTAACATAAACTAATGCTGCCGCCATTGTGGCCCAATATTCTAATTTTACCGGACTCTCCGATAAGCTAATTTCATCAGGCAAACTGAACCACAAATCCCGAAAACCTTCAGTTAACATGGCCATCTCAACGTTTTCACAGCGCTTTAACTGAGCTTTATAAGTAGAAGGCGCTGGAATAATACCTTTCTCTTTTAACTGCTTCGGTGACATAAACATACTTTGCCACCAACGCAATAATATGATTTCGATCTTGCTGTCCATTACATTTCCTCTTTACCAGAGTGAATATGGTGATTAGTAATAAATGTATTGATCTCTTTTAAAGCTCTCTGTCCATATAGCCCGATAATTAACTGTTGACGCGCTCTCATACGTTTTACCATTGAACGTTCATTACCCAATTCAGATAAAGCAACATATTCATCGAATAAATTTCTACAGAGATGACGCAAGGTATTAAGCCAATGTTTAGCCTGCTCTGGTGTCAGAAAAGGTGAATCCGAACGTCTATTATTGATAAGTTGATACACCACAGAAAAAAACAGCGATTCACTTTGTTGCCAAAAATTCAGGTCAATAAAGGAAATGTCTCCTCTCACATCCGCAGGCTTTTCAAACCAAGCCGCTTTTATTTGATTCCGGCATAGCCAAATCATATTGGTCGCCAATTTTTGCAGCTCTTTGACTTGATATAGAATCTTTTCCTGTTGTTCAGGTAAGACAAAAAACAACGGCACAGTGACAGAATACCAACAACGTGCTTTCATATTATCCATATCGTAGCCAAATACCCACAGACGAGGCATGACTCTTCGCAGTTCAGCAAAATGACAACATAAAGAGTAAAAATGGCTGACGACCGGCGCGCAACGCTGCCCTCTCTCATGGCTGGTAAAGACTAAAGCATCCCAAATTTTATACGTCACCCCTCCAGGTTGGCCTTTAATCGATAAATGTTGGGTTGGTTCTTTAAGATCCCATTTATAGGGCGTTAACGGATGGGTCCAATTACCGGAATAATTACCGCCATAGTTTTGTGTCCGATATTCAGAGACAGTGAATGCAGAATATTGACCTGAAATTTTGCAAATATTTTCACCCTTTTCCACCACCAAACGTATCCGTCTCGGCATCGCCCAATACATATGTAAGGGATGAACATCCTTAGCATAAATTTCTGTCCCTCCATTAACACTCACTTTTGTTGGCGCTAGCCAGGGAAAAATCTGAGCACTGGTTAAATCAGGTTCTGCATAATGCCATTCACTTCGACTAATGACGTTTAACCACAGTTTTTGCCATAACGTTGTATCCGTTTGTTGCGGCGCCATTAACGTGGTTAATGGTCCTCCACCTCGTAATCCTACTCGATGCCCCACTCCTCCTGACGGCGCATTAATTTGTAAGGTAAACAGCGCCAAAGCCGCCATTTCAAGAGACATCACATCTCCGACGCCACGTTTAACAAAATGATCCGTATTAAGTTTTAAACCATTCGCTCCCGGCGCTTCAATTAATAATCCAGCTACAGTCGTTGATTTTGCGGTTTGCAGCGGATCAAAATCTTGCATAAAAAGTGGCCCTATACCGGTAACATTGAAGGCGTGTATCACTTTATTAAAAGCTTGCTGTAATACCTTTTTATCAGGTGATGTTTCATATAGAGCATGCCATTGATATTTATCTTCCGGCGCAAAAACGGTTTGTAATAAACCAATGGCAAATTGACAAGCTGCTCCTTGAAAATCAGCTCGTGGTAAAGCAAAGTCCATAACATCATGATCACATATCGCATTAATAGGCAGTACTTTTTCACTACCATCACGTAATCGAAAGGGCAACCACGGGTCCTGAACTAAGTTCATAACACCTCCTGCTTTTATCTTTCACAAAAGCCTATTGTTGAAGAATAGGTAAAATTCGGATCTTGTTCCGGCAACCAAGGTCGCAAATATCTAATTTGGTAATATCTCTGTTGCAAGGCATTGAGAGCGGGTATTAACGCTGTTGGAATTGGCGCTAATTTATTTGCATACTTATTTCTGGATAATTTAATCGTACTCAGCGACACTGAAAATTCGCCGGAATTTACCCAAGGCACCAGTTGTCCTGAATCATTTTTTTTCAGTAATAACACCTCAACAGTTTCAATATCACTGTAGCGAGCATTAATATCGGAATCATCTTCATACCAACGATCAGCACTGCGATCACAATAACCATATAATTGCCACTGTAACCAAAAAGATTTAGCTTTAGCTGTCTGACTTCGCTCCTCGTCAATAAATTCATTCCCTTGGTGTTTTAACACTTCCGGCGCTTGCTCATAGGCATGACCATAAACCGCTTCAATTAATTGGCGAGTTTCCGTAGGCATACGTATAGCACCTAATTTTCTCAACACGCGCATGCTTAACCACAGACGGACAGGCGAGCGATAAACACATTGCGTGTTACGAAAATTATAGCTTAACCAATCTGATCCAGGTTGCTCCCGCCATTCAGGCGCGTGAACAAACAATATTGGCGCAGGGCGTGAATCTTTAATACCCCATCGATAGATACCATCGCTATCGCGGGTGTGGCGATGCAAACGCCCGGCTCGCTGAATAAGATCATCAATAGGACAAATATCTGAAATCATGACATCGGCATCAGTATCTAAACTCTCCTGAAATATTTGTGTGGCGATTAATGCTTTGCCCCGCCGCATTTCACCCTGACTATTTTTACCAAAAATAGTCATAACATGATTTTCAATCTCTTTCCGATGCTGCAAGATAAACTGGCTATGAAATAATAGACAGCGCTCAGGTTCAGTAAGCAAACTTTGCAGTGTCTGATAAGCTTCAATAGCATCATCAACGGTATTTCTTATCCAAACGACACATTGCCCTTGTACAATGGCGGCTAATACTTTTTCAACACAACTACTAAAGCTATTTAAGAAATCAACTTTCACTTCCCGGCTAACATCTTTTCGGCTTGATAACGGTTGTTCAATAACGGGCGATACGGCATTTAAACTTATTTTTGTTGCTAAAGGAAAATCCGTTTTTTGTAATAATTGAGAACTTAGTCCACCGGCATTCAGCCAAATATCCGTTAAACGTTGACGCTGTTTAAAGGTCAATGTTGCTGTCAATAAAATGGCTGAACCGCCCTGATAAAGATGCAGCGCTAATAAATTTTCCAGCAAATTAAACATAAATTCATCAGCAGCATGGACTTCATCAACGATGAGTACTTTACGATTAAGCCCAAATAATCTCAGTGATTGATAACGCCTTGGCAATACAGCCAATAAAGCCTGATCAATTGCTCCGATTCCAACAGGCGCCAACAGCGCTTGCTTACGTGGGTCCGCTAACCATTGATTACACTGCGCCGAAGAGGGAATATCTGTTTTACCATAGTTTCTATCTGGATGACCTAACGCCAAAACGGGTTCACGAAATTGATTATTCATCTCCCGCATACCATGAGCTAAAACGATATTTGGTTTACTATCATCCTCTATCGATAGCATTTGCTGGTAATGTTTAGCAATGCGGCTAAATATTGCATTAGACGATGCCATTGTAGGCAAACCAAAATAAAAACCATCAGCGGCTTTTGCCTGCATTAAACGGTGTGTAAGCGCAAGCGCCGCTTCTGTTTTCCCAGCCCCGGTAACATCTTCCAAAATAAACAGTTGAGGAGAATGATCTACAGATATTGATTCGGCCCACTGTTGCAATGGTGTTGCGGCAAAACCGTAATATTCCTGGATGGAAATAAACGGCTTAACTACCGGCTCTTTATCTAAATTGGCCGCCATAACCGCCTTTTTTGCCATTGCTTGAGCATGTTTCCAATAATCAGCTAATGGTATAGGCTCAGATTGATACGTAAAATAATGATTATCAGAACCAATCCAATCCGCCAATATTGCAATACCCGCAAACTGCCAACTCACTTGTTCCAGTCGCCGTCGCCACTCTTTGGATTGTAATTTTTCAATGGGAAACTCAGGTTGAAATAATTCAACCAAATGATGTGCAAAAAGTGTAGCAGCATTAAGGTTATGAGGTTCAGTAAAACGTTTAATCGCTTTATAGTTTGTTTTATCAATTGGCCGACCGTGATGCCCTAATACACAATCCATGAATACCATTAGGGTATCAAACATCTCTCGCTGTTCTCTTCGCTCGACACCTTCAATATCAACCAGTCTATTAAGTAATTCCGTTTTGATATTTTCCCAGAAATATAACCCTATACGATCATGACAAAAATAACGACCACCAGACTCTTTAGGGCAATCTGGTCGATGCAGACCCACTGCCAGACCGGGAAGTAATTTTTGAAAAGCAGATGCAAATTTACCAATATCGTGCAAAGCCAATATAAAAGAGACTATGCTTTGTAGCTGCTGCGTAGATAACGCTAAAAAATTAGCGAGATCTCTAGTTAACGATCTTTCTAAAGAGAGTAACTGCATTCCTACCGCAGCAACATCTAAACAATGGTAAGGAAGCAGATGATAATCTGCACTATCAACCTCTAAGACTCGCTTCGCCTTACCCCAGTATTGAAAATAAATCGGCATTTCCATCTGAAATCCTTACTTAAACATCTGTTTTACCTATTTTTAGAACATAATGCGAAAATTTAGATCAGAAAAATACTAGTTTCTGTTTTTTTAGGATAATTCTGTATAAAAACTCATTACCTAAACAGACGAATTTTTGACCTATCTCTGAGCATAAGCCAGAATTGAAGCGACATCGTAGTGCAAGGAGCCGTTTAACCGGGTAGCCAACCTACATTTATCCATTTGATAAATAAAGATAATCACATGTAATGTCTGTACCCGTTTTACCAAAGGTTCATTTACACTGATAACCCTGCGTATATGATGTCAGGCCAAGGTGAGATGAAAATACTGACGGGTGTTTAGCGATGTCAATTACTATTATTTCGTAAATCGATCTAAATCCTTATCTGTATAAGTTTAAGCCCTGATACGACGGCATAACGAAAGCGCTAATTAATAGCTTCTCTAAGATAATGGCGTAATTAACCCGGAAATTTTTTATGGTCATTTAGCTATTCAATAGCGTGAATACAAAGACTATCGGTGTTTTCCTTTCCATTTTTCAAATTGCGAAGGTCGGAGGCTATATCTTGCCAACACACCTTCATGCAATCGCCGTAGCTCTTCAATAACCAATGCCTTTAATGTGTCATGCTCAGATTGGCTTAATTCATCGGAAATTAATTTATCTATAACGTCAATTGAATCCATCTCAGGTTTGGCAACTACCTGATAAACGATCTGCTTAATCACATTTCGATATTGTAATCTTAACGGATCTGGTGCGGTGATTCCCTGCGTGACAGCCAAATATTCTTGGGCAGAACGCTCATAAGCCCATAGATAAAGATCCCGTAGCAATTCAACTCGAGTCATTTCATAAATACCAAGCATTGCACGGCTATATGCCTCTTCCGGTACATCGACAAAAGTTAACGGACACAGATTTGAACGAATCAACGGCAAATTAGCCGCCAGACGGGAAGTTCGCTTATTTACATCGGCAAAAGGTTGTAAATACGGCAAGTGGACCATCATAAAAAAGGATTGCTCAAACGGATCTGATATAGCTCGTGCTTTCCCGAGCAACGAATTTAAAACTTCACTGATATGGGCCTCACCAAATAACGGTCTGAAAACACTTTTTCCTATTTCAACTTGATGTTGACGGATACGTCCTTCATAGACAGGATTAGATAATAAATTTTCAGATAATGCACTGTGTAAATTGAGAACGGTATATCGATTAAAATCGAGTTCCTCAATACCATCGACAAGTAATTCAATAGCGGCTTTATGGTTTAGGATCATTTGAGTTTCAATAGCGTTTTTTCCTACCGCAATTTTTCCATATTCAATCAACTTTACCGTATCCAATCGACTGTAAGTGTTTCCTTCCAAATAACTTGAAGCCCATGATAAATCAATGAGCAAACGATCCAAGATAGCTCTACCATAGGTTCCCGCGGGCTGTGAGATTTGTTTCGTATCTCCAATTCTCCAAAGCTGATTACGAATTGGCACCGACAGATAATAAGTGACATTCGGCTCATATGATTCCAGAAACTCTCGCTGATAACCGACAGGCGTCCTCGCTTTGATGGGTTGATCAATATAACGAAGAATATCCTTACTATCCTCAGACAGTGGAATATAGCTTGGGAAATTATCCGATCTATCCGCTACCGAATCTGATGTTTCCTCCGTAGCGATAACATAGCGGCGACTTCGACCTTCACCCAATATCTGTACTTTCTTATCTTCAACAAGTCGCCCCAACCAACGTTGAACAGTCCTTCTAGGAACAGAGGGATACTCCGCCAATAAATCCGAAACAGACATAGGTTGTGATGCAACACACAAGGTTTCATAAATATCAGTCATTGAACTCATAACGAACCAACAGATTCCAGTCAGAATACTGGCGCGATTATGGCGCAATTCAGATAATCGCGCCACTTTTGCGCCATCAATATGGCGCGATTAATGTGAGCAATACATATGGCTGTAGCGTTGAACCAGTTTAAATGAACATGACAGCAGTAATCTTATTTACGGGGTAGGATTGCATCAACATCTAGCAAGCTTTCAATCGCGCCGCTACGTAAAAAACGTTGAGTCTTAGGCGTAACATGTACTTTTTCACTCACAGGAAGAACCTCAACGCCCGCGCCTAAAAATACCGGAATCGTGGTTAAGAATATTTGCTGTAATTCACCAGCCTCAGCAAAATACGCAGCGGTTTTACCTCCCCCGACTAACCAGACATCTTTACCATTAGCCACTTTCTTCGCCCTGGCAGCAATAGCTCTTACTGTTTCATTGGTTATGGTGATATTCAACCGTTCAGGCGTTGACAGCGCCCTATGAGAAAGAACGAAAGCGGGAATATTTTTGTATGGCCAATCACCCGGTGAGTTTGCCATTATCCATTCGTATGTTTTTGACCCCATAATTACAGCGCCAATACCTCGATAAAAATCATCATAAGGTGTTGCATCATCCCCAAGCACAAACTCATATAACCAATCCAGCCCATTGTTTTCATTAGCAATATAACCATCTATTGTCGC
Organism: Photorhabdus hindustanensis; assembly: GCF_002968995.1. NCBI lineage: Bacteria > Pseudomonadati > Pseudomonadota > Gammaproteobacteria > Enterobacterales > Morganellaceae > Photorhabdus > Photorhabdus hindustanensis. The sequence continues at coordinate 39,308 of NZ_PUWT01000032.1, read as the reverse complement.
AGCGACGTAATAAATTAATTTCGGCATTATTACCTTCCTATTAAACACGATGTTAAAACGCTATACGCCCAGATTGATGATAGTTGAAATGTTTTCACCAATAAACATATGAAAAAGAAAAACACTAAAACATTGCTTCCATATCCGAAAACGTAAATTCTATCATTCAATATCGCTTGGTCAAAGATATGAAAAATTCAAGAAATTAAAATAAAAAGTAAAATAAATCATTTAGCTAATAAAATAAGCCCAAATACGGAAATATAATATCTGTTGGCGCCTTAACACTTGATGATGAAAAATAGCTTATCTATAAAAGCTAACTTTCATCATCCATAATATTGTCATAGAAGCGATATTCAGGAACTTTAGCCTCATTAATCGTGCCAATTCTTACTGGCAAATGACCATACGAATGACATAATAATTTTATATAATTCCAATATTCCCGCTCTGTTTCTATATGCTCTATCAGTGGATCAAAAGCACCATCATAAAATTCAACATTTAATTCTCTACCATCATTACCTCCATTAATATTTCCACTACTATTTTCTTGTTGATTAATATACTCTTTATTATCCTTTTCGTTATTCATATTTCCGCGATCTATAATTTCTAACATCTCTTTTATCATCTCTAAACTATGACAAGCTGTTTGCGGTGAGTTATAGAATAATCCATCATTAAAAATAGCTTCCATCAATTCATAAAATGCGAACGAGGTTGTTCCCTGTATATATTTGATATTTCTATTATCATATATACCAAAACATTTATCATTCAAGATATCCGTATTATTATCATCATAGCCAATTAATATTTGCCTGTCACTGGCAATGATCGGAATATTTTTAATTTCGTGGATATATTCACTGATACTATAATGCTCTTTATCTCCTTTTCTATAACCCGATGCCATACACACCGATTCAATATTAAAATATTTTGTTGGCGTATGTTCACGATTAAAGTATTCAGACAGTTTTTCATTATCTTTCATATCTTTTCGCTGATATACCCGATGAACCGATGTGATTCTCTGAATACTAATCCAATCAAATATCGGCTCTTCTTGCGAAGGTTTTCTAATCTCTGCAATATAAGCGGCAATATCAATTTCCAACCAAGCGCTCAACATAGCCTGCCACGGTTCTATCGCGAGAAATATATTTGATATTGTCACTCCTTTTTCTATGATGACTTTATTTCTGAAATATTTCAGGAAAAAGAACGGATCATTTTTCCCTAGCTGTTCCTGAACTGACAACATCGGTACAGCTATTGCCATATCGTAATCTGAGCGAAATCTCAGAATCGAATCAACACAAATAATTAAAGTACCTTCCATCTTATCCCTCGTTAATTTAAGCTTTTCATATATTAACCACTGTAATTCTTATATATACACCCCTCTATTATAGTCATATATCTGGATTTTGCTATTTTTGAACATCAGATTTATTATTCCAACCACCTACATTACATCAATATTAAAAGATAGTTACATGATATATTAGGCACACATCAATAAATACGACACCATATTAATTTACCCTAAACATAAAATTATTAAAACTTTCCCTTAGTGAAAATATTTTTAATATTAAATTCAACCAGAAATTATTTAAATTCTCGATCCCTGTTTAAGGCTCTTATAATTTCCCCCTGTCAATCACGAACAAAACTACAAATTAATTCATTAACTTGCTTTATAGTAAATAAAAATGTATTTGATCAGCCGCTTCGCACCCATTATTCATTGGTAACGGAAAACAATTACCTGTAACATACCAGAATGATAATGATTTGCATTTACATTGATAGCTTGACATGAAAATGACCGTTAATGTTTCAGACACTCAACAGATCCAGTGCATGTACATCCACAATCATGATTGGCTATTTCGTTGGCTTAAGCATCGTCTTAACTGTGATGAAACCGCCGCAGACCTGACCCAAGATACTTTTGTTAAATTACTTCGTTCACCTTTACCACAGCAACTTAATGAACCCCGTGCCTACATCGTCACCATTGCCAAAGGGTTGATGGTTAACTGGTACCGCCGCCGCTCACTTGAACAATCTTATCTGGATTTACTCGTCAGTCTGCCTGAACCGCTCATTCCCGCACCAGAGCAAAAACTTATCATCCTCGAAACGCTTCAGGAAATTGATATCATGCTGAATCAACTCCCCACGCCAGTGCAAACTGTCTTTTTACTTTCCCAGATAGAAGGAATGAAGTATGAAGATATTGCAAATCAGATGAATATTTCGCTGTCCACAGTAAAACGTTATATGAAACAAGGCTTTTATCAATGCCTGATAGCAATGGCATAAGAGGGATTGGTTTGACTTTCACTGATAAATCTTCTTCATCAAGTACACCTTCTGAAACGATACTTGCCGAAGCCGCAGAATGGCTGACCGTTTTGCATGATAGCCACGCCAGCGAAGCTGATCGAAATGCCTGTGCTGCCTGGTGCGCACAAAGTCCAGAACATGCTCAAGCCTGGGAACGGGCGCAATGTCTGTTAGCACGGTTACACCATCTACCACCACATATCGCCTCACCGTTGTTAAACAACAAACAGACCTTCTCCCGTCGGGAAGCCATCAGAAAGCTTACACTCATGTTGTTAATACCGGCTGGCTCATCATCACTCTTCTGGCAATCTGATCAATTTCAGCTTCTCACTGGCGATTATCACACTGCAACCGGGCAAATTCAGCGCTGGTTATTACCGGATAACAGTCAAGTGACTTTAAATACACAAAGCTCAACAGATGTTCATTATGACGATACCCAACGGCTTATTGGTTTAAAGCTAGGGGAAATCTATATTGAAACTCATAAAGATAGCCGCTATCCGGCTCGCCCATTTCAGGTACAAACTCAACAAGGCGTTATTGTGGCATTGGGCACAAAATTCAGCGTTCGCCAACAAGCCTCACATACTCAGGTGGAAATAATAGAAGGAGCGGTTCGCATTACGCCAGATAACGGTTTGCCGCACATACTGCATGCTGGAGAGGCAACCCATTTCACTCAATTCGCCGTTGCCCCACAACATCCCCGTTCAACGGCGTCTTTAAGCTGGTTACAGGGCATGATGGTAGCTGATAACTTGCCGCTGGCAACGGTGGTTACTGAACTGAATCGCTATCGTTCCGGTGTCATCCGTTGTGATGATAAAGTGGCGAATTTGCGGGTTTCTGGTGCTTTTCCCATACGGGATACGGATCTGGCGCTGCATATGCTATTACAAACTTATCCGCTCTCAATGCGCAGCTTGACCCGCTATTGGATTACCCTCTATTCATCCAGTTAATAAAAATAATCATTTTTACTGACACTTTTTTCAATCTCATACGGCATAGAAATAAAAGAAGTTTAAAAAGTTATGGAGAACTTACTATGCCATATCAAAAAATTACTATGCCATATCATATTGACTGCCGAGATTCACAACCACATTGGCAAAAAAAGTCTTTAGTCGCTCTGTTATTATCATTAATACTGCTGCCGGCACGTTCCCTTTACGCTACCACACCAGCAGATACTCTCTATTCCGTTCATATTCCACCAGGTTCATTAGGCAATTCGTTGTCCCACTTTGCGGCGCAAACCGGTACCGCGCTCTCTTTCGATCCGAATTTAACCAACGGGCTAACAGCACCTTCATTAAACGGCAGTTTTACTGCTCATCAGGGTTTAGTTCAACTGCTCACAGGCAGTCATTTACAACTGTCCCAACGTACCGATGGCAGTTATACGCTGGTAAAAATGACAAAGAAGATGACCACCAAAGGTGTAGTCGTACTAAATCCCCTTACAGTAGCAGGCAATCGCGGATACTCAGGTAATGAACCATTGCGGTTCGACAGTACCACTATCAAAGGTAAAGATATTGAAAAATTCGGTGTGATCCACCCTGTCGATATTTTTAAAACCACACCGGGCGTATTATCTGGCGAAGCACGCAGTTCAGGCAGTCTGGATGTGAATATCCGGGGCTTGCAAGGACAAGGCCGAGTCTTAACCACAGTTGACGGCGCATCTAACCAGACCGCGCTATACCGTGGTTATCAAGGTGTCTCCAACCGTTCCTTTATTGATCCCGATTTCATTGGCCGGGTAGATATCAATAAAGGCCCGACAGGAAAAGGCGGCATGGGAGCTATTGGGGGAACGGTGGAGATAAAAACCATTGAAGCCAGTGATATCCTCCTTGACGGACAAAAGGTAGGGCTTCGCCTGAAAGGAAGTCTGTTGAGCAACCATTCCAATCCTGACGATTATCAACGCAATGACTGGCCTTCCCCCTCAAAAAACTCTCTTTTCGACGCTAAGAATCGCACCGGGAGTATTGTTTTCGCGATGGCCGAACCTTCCTATGAATTGCTGTTTGGCGCTTCTCAGCGCAAGCGGGGCAATTACCACTCAGGCAAACACGGACCGGGCGCTAAGGAACGTGGAATGCCAGGTTATTTGTGTGAGAGTGATCCACAAGATTGTCGCATTCCACAATTCAGTGAACAGATGGCCGGTTATTCGCTGTATGCAATGGGGGATGCCGTCCCTAACACTTCTGAAGATAGCCAGTCATTACTGGGTAAAGGAAAAGTTCGTTTTGGCGATGGTCATGAAATTTCCGCTATCATTAGCCATTACCAAAATCTCTACGGAGAATCCTATGTCGCGGATATGGCAAACCTGAGCCAAACATTTATGATCTTGGAACAGGGGCCACTGACACGGCTCAACATGAACAGGCACAGCCTCAACTATAAATGGGAACCTGCGTCAAATCCCTGGATTAATTTAGATATCGGAGTATGGCAAACACGGGTTAACGACCGCCCTCGAACCGCAAATAATACCCTCGGTGATAAAAAATTCATGCGCACAGTAGGGGTGAATTTGAGTAACACCTCATTATTTGAGCTCTCAATGCAAGATATTGAGTTGAACTACGGCGCCAGCTTTATTCGTGAACGCACAGGCCCCAGCGCAGGTAAATGGGAATATGCCGTTAATCGGGAAGGAGAGCGTAAAGAAGGCCGTTTTTTCCTGAGCGGGAATTATATGCTTGCCGACCGTCTGACCCTAATGGGCGGGTGGGATTTTAAGTCCTATCAGATCGAAGATTACAGTCCAGCTCGTCCGGGTAGCTCTTGGTTACCACAGCTCACCTCTGGGAAAGTCAACAATAAGCGAGACCATGCTCACGGCTATTGGGTAGGTACTAAGCTTGAACTTAATCATGAAACAGCACTGCACGCCAAATATGCCTATGCCCCACGTTTTCCATCAATGGTTGAAGGTATTCGCGGCTACATGATGAGTGTTGACGATCATATAAAACCTGAAATTTCAAAAAATATCGAAGTCGGGCTGACCTCACGCTTCCCGAATATCATTGCTCAAAATGATAGCTTCGATATCAAAATGTCCTACTTTGATAACCGGGTAAAAGACTATATTAGCCGAGCATGGATGGATGATTACTGGAACATGTACATCAGTAATATTAAAGAAGCAAAATTTGCCGGATTGGAATTGGCAAGTGTTTACCATAGTGATCACTTTGATGCCCGTTTATCGATGAATTACTATACAAAAGTCAAATTCTGCACGGAAAATGACGGGTGTGCTGCACGTAGTCTCCCTTCGGATTATGCAACTAATCACATTCCGCCTAAATATGCGGTATCACTCGATCTGACACAGCGATTCTTAAATGACAAGATATCTGCCAACGCCAGAATTTCCCATTATGGTCAACGATCTGTGCCAGCAGGAAAACCAGGACGCGGTTCTGCTCCTCTGTTGGCGCCCATTATCTGGCGACCTGCAACTGTAGCCGATATCTCTCTAACTGCCCGTATAAATAAGCATGTCGAATTTGAGTTTGGTGTGGATAATGTGTTCGATAAATATTATATCCAGCCTCTTAGCCTCGGCTATATCCCTTCACCGGGAAGAACGTTTCGTGCCGGTATCACAACTTATTTTTAAATTCATTCGTTAAGCTAGTCAATAATCTGTGGCATATCCATGATATGCCACTTTCTGGTAAAAGAATGTAATTAAGGTTAGAGCAATATATCAATATAAATTATTTTCTCTTATTTCTCTGGAATTAATACAACTTTCAAAATTAAATCTCGCCACTAATTTAAATTCTTGCATAAATACAATATGCCATCAGATACTTTTAATGAAGTTAAAACAATTTTAAAAATATATTTAAAATATAACTTAGATGAAACTTTAAATAATGAAATAGTTTACATGTAATTAATTGTTTTTAAATGATCGTATGTAAAAATATACATCAGCCTATAGAGATCTATAATATACAATCATATCTTATCGATAATTTAATTGTCATAAGTTAATTCCAAATAAAACATTAGCTATTATTTTTTAAGAAAAATCAAAACATTGATTATTAAATGACTATTTTATGAATATAAAAAATTATTTTTAACAAGGATATACACATGAAAAAAGAACCGATTAAAACATCAAATCCAGATAATACCGAATCATCTGATGCAAATGAGGTTGAAATCGAAAACCCTACTATCGCGGCGTCTGGCATTGTCTCAGTGGCGAATACCTCTGATGGTCGGATCGAAGTTTTCTGTGTGGGTGGTGACAACGTAGTATGGCGCAACGGGCAAACAACACATACAGGCGCTTCCTGGACCGGCTGGACCTCACTTGGCTTAAAAGCGACCAGCAAACCTGCCGCTTACCTCAATTCAGATGGTCGATTAGAAGTATTCGTACGTGGCTCCGATAATGCGCTGTGGCATAACTGGCAAACCGCTCCCAACGCTGGTTGGTCAGGCTGGCAATCTTTAGGCGGAACGCTCACCAGTAACCCTGCGGTACATATCAACGCCGATGGTCGGCTAGAGGTCTTCGCACGCGGCCCTGATAACACACTCTGGCACACTTGGCAAACCGCTCCCCACTCCAATCCTTGGTCGAGCTGGTATTCTCTAGGCCAAGTGATCACCAGTAACCCGGCAGTCCATATCAATGCCGATGGTCGGCTTGAGGTCTTTGCCCGCGGGGCCGATAACGCACTCTGGCACATCTGGCAAACTGCTCCCCATACCGGTTATTGGTCAAGCTGGCAATCATTAGGCGGCATTCTCACCAGCGATCCTGTGGTTGTCCTCACTGTTGATGGTCGACTAGAGGTTTTTGTACGCGGCAGCGATAACGCACTCCACCACATCTGGCAAACCGCTCCCCATTCCAATCAGTGGTCTAACTGGGTTTCATTAGGTGGCTTACACACCAGCGCCCCTGCGGTGGTGAAGAATTCCGATGGTCGGCTTGAAGTCTTTGCACGCGGCGCCAACAAAGAACTTTCACTCTACCACATCTGGCAAACTGACACTTATTCTGGTTCATGGTCAGGCTGGGCCTTATTGTATGGAGGACTCACCAGCGCCCCAGATGTCACGAAGAACGCTGACGGCCGACTTGATGTCTTTGTGCGCGATAGCGGTAATGGACTCCACCACATCTGGCAAACTGTTCCCCATTCCAATCAGTGGTCTGATTGGACATCCCTAGGGGGAACATTAATCGACGCCTCAGCAATAAAATAATCTGAAAGGAGACAGATTCGCACAACACATGCGTAATTTTCTGGCCCGATGCATTGAGAAAACATTCGCTACTCTGCATCAGGCCAGTATTATCTTATTTGCTAGAGCTATCCCAACAGCCAGATGACGAATTATATACCTTAATAATGATTATCAGATATTTTGAATAAAAATACCCACAAAAAAACAGACTTAAAATAGAAAACAAAGAGAACTTTAAAATAAGAAAATAGTTTATATATAATTAATGTTTTTTAGATATTCGAATTTAAAAATACATATCAACACATAGACCTCCATAATATAAGATCACATTTTATGAAAACTCAAGAATTATAATTTAACGTCAAATAAAATATTACTTATTCATTTCATAAATAAAAATATACAGAATGCAATCGAAAGTATTAATGTGAAATTAAATATACTGTTTACTAAATGACTATTTAGTGAGTCTAAAAAACCATGCCTAAAGAGGATATATATATGAAAAAAGAATCTATTAATACATCAATTCCAGATAATACCGGGTCATCTGTTGCAAACGAAATAGAAGTATCCAATGAAATCTCTTGGACTGCGTTACCCGGAGTTATTTCGGCGGCAAACAACGCCGATGGTCGGCTAGAGGTTTTTGGCGTGAGCATCAACAATGCTGTGTGGCACAACTGGCAAACGGCGCCAAATACCATATCTTTCTGGTCTGGCTGGCACTCACTAAATGAAGGAGCGACCAGCAAACCCGCCGTTCACATTAACTCAGACGGTAGATTGGAAGTATTCGTACGTGGCACAGATAATGCTTTATGGCATAACTGGCAGACCGCCCCCATCCCCGGCACCAGTTGGTCAGGCTGGCAATCTTTAGGTGGTCAGCTCACCAGCAATCCAGTGGTATATGTCAACTCCGATGGACGGCTTGAGGTCTTTGCTCGCAGTTCCGATAACACACTCTGGCATATCTGGCAAACCGCACCCCATGCCGGTCCGTGGTCTAATTGGCAGTCACTAAATGGCGTACTTACCAGTGACCCAACGGTATATGTCAACGCCAGTGGTCAGTTTGAGGTCTTTGCGCGCAGCAACGATTACTCTCTCTGGTACATCAGGCAAACGACTTCTCATGCCTATCCCTGGACAAATTGGCAATCACTGAGTGGTGTGATAACGAGCAATCCAGTGGTAATCAGCAACTCTGATGGTCGGCTTGAGGTCTTTGCACGCGGTTCCGATAACGCTCTCTGGCACATTTGGCAAGTTGCTCCTAATGCAGGTTGGACAAACTGGCAGTCACTGTCTGGCGTCATCACCAGCGACCCTGCGGTACATATCAACGCCGATGGTCGGCTTGAGGTCTTTGCACGTGGCCCTGATAACGCTCTCTGGCATATCTGGCAGACGGCAGCATCGGGTTCATGGTCTGATTGGGCCTCATTGTCCGGCGTGATTACCAGCGCTCCTACGGTGACGAAGAATTCTGACGGCCGGCTTGAAGTTTTTGCACGCGGTGCGGATAACGCACTCTGGCATATTCAGCAAATTACATCATCATTGTGGTCCGATTGGGTATCCCTCGGCGGCACCTTGATCGACGCTTCAGCAATTAAATAATCTGCTTCGCACAAGACACGCATAACTGCCTGGCCTGATGCATTAAGGAAAACATTCACTATGCCGCATCGGGCCAGCAATACCTTATTTACTGGAATCAACCCAAATTTACTGGAATCAACCCAATTCTCAACACGCAAACCAAGCATTCTCTCAAACTCGCGCATATTGTTGATGATGAAGATATAGTTTTGTCTATCCAATGTAGTCTCTTGGTCGAATTAGGCCCAAAAAGGCAATGTCAAACACCCCCCCGTTTTATAGAACATTCATGCACTAGAACCTGTGTTTTTTAATGCCAATCGGCAAACTATTCTCTTCCGTAAAGATTATCAAATGTTTTTAATGCAATTAAAACAATCATGATAAAAATATATTTTCAAATATAATAAAGATGAAACCTTAAAACAGCAAAACAGTTCATTCATAATTTATTATTTTTGAATAACCGTATGCAAAAATATATATAAACAGAAAAGGTTTTATAATGTAGCATCTGATTCACTTAATATTTCACGGATCATCAATCAGCATCAAACAAAGCATTAACTGCTTCTTCAAAGAATAAAGAGTAAAAGTGAGAATGTTAATTCACAGAATTAAATATCTTGTTTATTAAATAACTACTTAGTGAATCTGAAAAATTATCTCTAACGAGGATATATATATGCAAGAAGAATCTATTAATATACCAAAGCCAGATAATACTGAGCTTTCAGTTACAAATGAGCTAATACAGCTAAAAACCGAAAACTCATCTATCGCGATGTCCAACATTGTCTTAGTGACTAACAAACCCGCTGTTTCTCGTAATTTAGACGGTCGATTGGAAGTATTCGTGCGCGGTGCTGATAAAGCGCTCTGGCACATCTGGCAAACCGCGCCCAATTCCGGTTGGTCAGGCTGGCAATCTTTAGGGCACACAATTACCAGTAACCCTGCCGTATATATCAACGCCGATGGTCGCCTTGAAGTCTTTGCCCGCAGTACCGATAACGCGCTCTGGCACATCTGGCAGAAGGTAGCATCCGGTTCATGGTCTAGCTGGGCATCCCTCGGGACACCTTGAGCAACGCTTAAGCAATGAAATAATCTGTCAAGCTCAGCTCCGCACAAGATATACATAACCTTTTGGCCTGATGCATTAGAGAAAATATTCACTGTGCTGTATCGGGCCAGTAATATCTTATTTGCTGGAGTTAGCTCAATTCTCGACATGCAAGCCCGACACTTACTCAAGCTCGAGCCTGTTATTTATGACAAAAATATAATTTCGTCTATCCAATGTAGACTCTTGGTCGAATATACCCAAAAGGCAATTTCAAACAAAGCCTCCATTTTATAGAACATTCATAAACTAGAATCTGCGTTTTTTAATGCTAGTCATCAAACTGTTTGCTTCCGTAAAGATTATCAAATGTTTTTAATGCAATTAAAACAATCATGATAAAAATATATTTTCAAATATAATAAAGATGAAACTTTAAAACAGCAAAACAGTTCATTCATAATTTATTATTTTTGAATAACTGTATGTAAAAATATATATAAACACACGAGGTTTTATAATGTAGCATCTCATCCACTTAATACTTCACGGACCATCAATCAGCATCACATAAAACATTAATCATTTCTTCAAAGAATATAAGAGTAAAAGTGAGAATATTAATTCACAGAATTAAACACCTTGCTTATTAAATGACTATTTATTGAATCTGAAAAATTATTTCTAACGAGGATATAAATAGCGTTTCATAATTCTGCCACATATGACTTTCTTCAACCCATTGTTATATATGGAATTATGAGTAGTATAAGATGTAGCACTATTTTAGAATCTTATTTATATGCAAGAAGAACCTATTAATATACCAAAGCCAGATAATGTCGAGTTACTTGTTGCAAATGAGGTAGCAATCGAAAACGCGTCAATCGCGTTGTCTGAAATTGTCTCGGTAGTCAACACCACCGACGGCCGGCTTGAGGTTTTCGGCGTGGGCACTGACAATGCCGTGTGGCACAATAGGCAAACAGCGCCACATTCAGGCTCTTCCTGGTCTGGCTGGATCTCACTTAACGGAAATGTAACCAGCAAACCTGTCGTTTATATCAATACAGACGGTCGATTGGAAGTATTCGCACGTGGCACCGATAACGCTCTCGCAAGCCACACCATCGTGGTCCGCTTGGGTATCCCTCAATGGCAACTTAATCGACGCTTCAGCAATCAAATAATCTGGAATAAATCCAGCTTTGCACAAGATGAACGTCACCTTCTGGCCCGATACGCTAAGGAAAATATTCACTGCGCTTCATCGGGCCAGTGGTGCCTAATTTGCCGGTAAAAATCCAATATTCGATACACCAACCTGACACAGATTCGAACTCACATATTATTGTTGATAACCAGGACATATTTTTGTCTATCTGAAACAGGCTCTTAGTCGAATATGTCTGGAAAACAACTTTAAACAGAATAACCTCTTTTAGGTACATGATTAAATCAGGATCTGCGTTTCTCAATGGCCAGATTATGAATTGTGTGCTTTAATAATTATTACATAAAATATTTTAAACAAAACTTAAAAACCATGAAAAAAATATAGTTAAAATAGAATCCACGAGGACTTTAAAATAAAAACAGTTTATTTAAAAATTATTTCACTGATATGATCCCATGTGAATAAACATATAATCACATAATTCGAGACCATATTTACATAATACTTTATAGATCAATGGCTAACAAAAAAAAATCCATAGTTTATTTTATTAATAAAACGACATAGGAGGCTAGTGAATATATCAATATATAAAGTCGAATATCCCTCTCATTAAATGATTATTTTTTTAAGTCCGAAAAACTATTTTTAAAGAGAATATATATGAAAAAGGAACCTATTAAAATGCCAACGCCAGATAATACCGAAACATATGTTGCCAGTGAGATAGCAATCGAGAACTCTGCGATAGCATTATCTGGAATTGTCTCAATAGCAAACAATGCCGATAATCGACTTGAGGTTTTCGGTGTAAGCGCTGACAACGCAGTGTGGCACAATTGGCAAACAACACCGCTGCCAAACTCCTCCTGGGCCGGCTGGAACAAAGTTAACGGAGTCGTGACTAGCAAACCCGCCGTCTGTCGTAATGCGGACGGTCGATTGGAAGTATTCGTGCGTGGCACGGATAATGCGCTCTGGCACAACTGGCAAACCGCTGCCGATATCAATACTTGGTCAAGCTGGCAGCCGCTGTATGGTGGGATCACCAGTAACCCGGAGGTATGTATCAACTCGGATGGCCGACTTGAGGTCTTTGCACGCGGCGCCGATAACGCTCTCTGGCACATCTGGCAAACCTCTGCCCATACCAATTCGTGGTCAAGCTGGAAATCTCTGGGTGGCACGCTCACCAGTAACCCAACTGCACATATCAACGCCGATGGCCGGCTTGAAGTCTTTGCACGCGGCTCCGATAACGCTCTCTGGCACATTTGGCAAACCGCTGCCCACACCGATCAGTGGTCAAGCTGGAAATCGTTGAATGGCGTGATCACTAGCGACCCAGTGGTCATCGACAACTGCGATGGTCGGCTTGAAGTCTTTGCACGCGGTGCCGATAGCACACTCCGGCATATCTCGCAGATCAGCTCTGATTCCGTTTCGTGGTCAAACTGGCAATGTTTGGATGGTGTGATCACTAGCGCCCCGGCAGTAGTGAAGAATCTCTCTGGTCGGCTTGAGGTCTTTGCACGTGGCGCTGATAACACGCTCTGGCGCGCCTGGCAGGTTTATCATAACGGCCCGTGGTCTAACTGGAGCTCATTTACAGGCATAATCGCCAGTGCCCCAACAGTAGCGAAGAATTCAGACGGCCGGATTGAGGTCTTTGTGCTTGGCCTTGATAAGGCACTCTGGCATCTCTGGCAAACTACTTCATCAACTACATCACCGTGGACCACTTGGGCTATCATCGGTGGTATCACCTTGATCGACGCTTCTGTGATCAAATAATCTGGAAGGAACCAGCTTCGCATAAGACAAGCGTAATTTTCTGGCCCGATGCATTAAAGGAAAACATTCACTGCGCTGCATCGGGCCAGTGGTACTTAATTTGCTGGAGTTAACCTAATATTCGACATGTAAGCTCAATACGGGTTCAAACTCATGTATTATTGTTTATGACAAAGATATACTTTTGGTTGAATATACTTGGAAAACAATTCATTTATAATTTCTTATTTTTTAACTTCTGTATGTAAAAACTATATTTTAACCACGCATTTATAATTGATTAACACATCTATTATTACTGTCCCACTCAATTATCATCATCCAATGACAATGGTTTAAAAATAAATATATAGTGATACTTAAAGTGAATGTATGTCACGAATTATAAACTAATCCAGCCACTCAGTTAGTGCTTTCTCTAGAATACTACAGCCATATTTCCTTTTTTCAACAGAAGAAACGCTCACAGGAAATTTTCAAACCATGCGATTTTTTTGCGTCATGAACATCAGAAAAAATACGGACTTTGGGCTTTTACGGCTGTAGTAGTACGACTAATGAATACAGCAAATTTCATCCATATTTAAAATATGATATACATCACAATTTTCAGTAATCAACCGTTTTTATTTTACATCGATGAGAATGGCCGATTTCCATTATATAATCCTATTGAAATAAGTCCTTAGTAAAAATCATTAAGTCATAGTAGAATCTATCACCTTATATAGAGGAATAACAAGTGCCTATAAATTTTAGTCCCAAAGTGGGAGAAATATTGGAATGTGATTATGGGAATTACCCAAAAAATAAAGAAGGCAAAATAATAACTAATTCCTATGATGGTCATATACCACCTGAAATGGTAAAAAATCGGCTTATCGTTATTATAAACGGTAAAATAGATGGCAATGCCTGTATAGTTGTTCCTCTATCAAGCAAATGTGATCAAAATAAATTACAACGTGGAATGCACGTTGTAATTGATAAAAACGTTATTGAAAATATGAAATATTTTGAACAAATAACACGCTGGGCAAAAGCGGATCTTGTACAACAAGTCAGTCGAAAACGGCTACAAAGGCCAAGAACTAATAGAGGTTATTTAAATCAAATTTTACCCAAAGAAATTATCACTAAAATCCAATTGGCAATAATTAAATCCATAAATGCAAGTCAATTGTTATCAAAATCATAACACTTGATTTCTCCAGTAAGATCGCCCACAATATAGCTGTTGCCCATAGAGGCCCCAAATATTTATCCCCTTTGAGGGACCTGCGAAGCCTAGCTAAATTGCTAGGCTTCTGCCATTTTAGCATTCCATAATTTCAACAAAAAATTTCCATAAGAAAGTTCTTAGCACATAAAGGGTTAGGCTGCCGGCAAAGCTGATGATAAAACTAATAAGACACTTGCTCAGATTTTAGATTGGTCATACTGACGGCGACATCAATACCGAGTTCAACAATCTTACTATCATCACTGAGGAAGTTCTTTATCAACAATGCAATTACGGTTGTTAGTATTAGAAAGCAAAAACCAGTCAACATTGGGAAATTCTTTCAACCACTTCGGCAACGCAGCTTTATCTTCTACACACAGCCAAATTAACCAGACCAAAATTACAACTAAATTTGCGAATTGCTTCCAGATTTTACTTGTGTAAGTTTAAAGCTTGGTGCGATACCATAACGAAAGAATTGATTCACAAACTTAACTAAGACCACCGCATGATTAATACAGAAACCTTCGACACTCACACGCCCATGATGCAGCAATATCTCCGTCTTAAAGCACAGCACCCTGATATTCTGCTGTTTTATAGAATGGGAGATTTCTATGAGCTGTTTTATGACGATGCCAAAAAAGCGGCAAAATTGCTGGATATTTCCCTGACCAAACGAGGTCAATCAGCCGGCAATCCTATCCCTATGGCAGGCGTGCCACATCATGCAGTGGAAAACTATTTAGCTAAGCTGGTTCAATTAGGTGAATCGGTCGCTATATGTGAACAAATTGGCGATCCTGCCACCAGCAAAGGCCCGGTTGAACGTAAAGTCGTCCGCATCGTTACCCCCGGAACCGTGACAGATGAAGCACTATTACAGGAACGGCAGGATAACCTGCTAGCGGCTATTTGGCACGATAATCAAGGGTTTGGTTATGCCACACTAGACGTGACATCTGGCCGCTTCCAAATATCTGAAATGGCAGAACGGGAAACGATAGCCGCTGAATTGCAACGTAGCCGCCCTGTTGAATTGCTCTATCCTGAAAGTTTTGAGCATATGGCTCTAATTGAAAATTTTCATGGCCTGCGCCGTCGCCCTTTATGGGAATTTGAACTGGATACCGCAAAACAGCAATTGAACCTGCAATTTGGTACCCGTGATCTCATCGGTTTTGGTGTGGAAAAAGCAGCACTTGCTCTGCGTGCCGCTGGTTGCCTGTTGCAATACGTCAAAGATACTCAACGCACGGCGCTGCCACATATCCGTGGCATTACGATGGAACGTCAGCAAGATACGGTTATTATGGATGCGGCAACCCGTCGTAATTTGGAACTGACACAAAACCTGTCTGGCAGTACAGATAATACGCTCGCTTCTGTTCTTGATCTGTGTGTTACCCCAATGGGTAGCCGAATGTTGAAACGCTGGTTGCATGCCCCTGTCAGGGACCGCCAGATATTAGAAAATCGTCAACAAGCCATTGCTACCTTGCAGGAAATTGGGCTGGAGTTGCAGCCATTTTTGTTACAGGTAGGCGATCTCGAACGTGTGTTAGCACGCTTGGCTCTACGCTCCGCTCGACCAAGGGATCTGGCAAGAATGCGCCATGCATTCCAGCAATTACCGGATATCCACCAAATTATGGACTCCTCAGATTCCTCCTATATCAAGCAATTGCAGAAAAATATCGGCAGGTTTGATGAATTACAGGAATTACTTGAAAGAGCAATTGTAGAAACCCCGCCGGTATTGGTTCGGGATGGTGGCGTAATCGCACCAGGTTATAACAGTGAACTGGATGAGTGGCGCACACTGGCTGATGGCGCCAGTAACTATCTGGAACAACTGGAAATCCGTGAACGGGAAAAATTGGGTATTGATACTCTGAAAGTCGGCTTTAATGGTGTTCATGGCTACTATATTCAAGTCAGCCGAGGGCAGAGCCATCTGGTGCCAATTCATTATGTCCGCCGCCAGACACTAAAAAATGCTGAGCGTTATATCATCCCTGAGCTAAAAGAGTATGAAGATAAGGTTCTGACCTCTAAAGGGAAATCTCTGGCAATAGAGAAAGCGCTTTATGAAGAATTATTCGATCTGCTGCTGCCTCATTTGGCCGAATTACAAACCAGTGCCGAAGCACTGGCTGAACTTGATGTATTGGCAAATCTGGCGGAACGCGCTGAAACCCTGAATTATGTTTGCCCAACATTGAGCGATAAACCGGGAATTCAAATCACCGGTGGTCGTCATCCGGTTGTTGAACAGGTTCTGAGTGAGCCATTTATCTCAAACCCTCTTTCTTTATCTTCACAGCGGCGTCTGCTGATTATTACCGGTCCAAACATGGGCGGTAAAAGTACCTATATGCGTCAGGCAGCGCTTATTACACTTCTGGCCTATATCGGTAGCTTTGTACCAGCGGAAAAAGCGGTTATTGGCCCAGTTGATCGCATATTCACCCGTGTAGGCGCTTCTGATGATCTGGCATCCGGCCGTTCAACCTTTATGGTGGAAATGACCGAAACCGCCAATATCTTGCACAATGCGACAGAACAAAGTTTGGTATTGATGGATGAGATTGGCAGAGGGACATCAACCTACGATGGCCTTTCTCTGGCATGGGCATGTGCAGAAAATCTGGCAAACCGCATTAAAGCAATGACGTTGTTCGCCACTCACTATTTTGAGCTGACCACATTGCCGGAAAAACTTGAAGGCGTGGTTAATATTCATCTGGATGCGGTAGAGCATGGCGATACCATCGCATTTATGCACAGCGTACAAGAAGGCGCAGCCAGTAAGAGTTACGGGTTGGCAGTTGCTTCTCTCGCTGGCGTTCCACGTGAAGTGATTAAACGAGCGCGTCAGAAACTTAAAGAGCTGGAATCGCTATCCACCCATGCAACGGCAAGTCATGTCGATACACCGCAACTCGCGCTATTAACAGAAGAGACGTCACCGGCGGTTGAAGCATTAGAAAATCTTAATCCAGATTCACTGACTCCGCGTCAAGCATTAGAATGGATTTATCGACTAAAAGATATGGTGTAAGAACGTGTTTGACAAAAGCCTTTTACAACCGATATACCATTTTTTGCAATGTGAAACCCCGGATTTGTGGGTAGATAAAGCAAAACAGCCTGAAAATTTACCTGTGCTTCTACGGGATCATCTGTTATGTGAACTCAAAGCAGCACAGAGCGCTATGTTTTTGATCCGCAAGTATGCCGTAGATCAGCGAAGTGAGGATACACTTCTGGCATGGTTTAAACCTTATGAAGATTTTGCCTACAAGAAAATTGGCGATCTCAATTCATTAAGAGGTCAAAACCAAGCGACTAAACAGATCACCGCCAAAGCTAATTCACCCTATAGCCAGGATCTGATTGATAAAATGGTATTGCTGATTAAAGAAGAGCTACATCACTTCTATCAAGTGCTGGAGATCATGGACGCACGCGATATCAGCTATGAAAGCATCACTGCCAGCCGTTATGCTAAAGGCATGCTTAGCCATATCACCAACCATGAACCTTATACATTGGTGGATAAGCTAATTATCGGCGCTTATATTGAGGCGCGTTCTTGTGAACGTTTTGCCAAACTAGCCCCTCATTTGGATGAAGATCTGAGTAAATTTTATATCTCGCTGCTGCGCTCTGAAGCACGTCACTACCAGGACTATCTTTCACTAGCGCAATCTGTTGCTAATGAAGATATTACCGAACGGGTAAACTATTTTGGCCGTGTTGAAGCTGAATTGATTCAAAATCCAGATAGCGATTTTAAATTCCACAGTGGCATCCCTGTAATTTGAACTGAATGTAGTATTGATTAAAAAAGGTGAGGTTATACTCACCTTTCAGACCAACGACAAAACAATTGAGATGGTTCAGAATCAGGGACATTGAAATATGTCAATCAAGCTATTTGCAATCGATGAAGATGAGACACATCGATATGCTGTTTTGCCTGCCATAAATCATAGTCCACCTGCATTCCCATCCAAACTTGAGGTGAACTGCCAATAACGACAGACAATTTCAGTGCCATTTCTGGCGAAACATCAGACTTGCCAACAACCAAGCGTTGCACAGTTGATGGTGCGACACCCAGTGCCTTAGACAAGCCTCTGGCGCTCAAATTCAGAGCCTCCATAGCCTCTTTAACTAATATTCCGGGATGCGGGGGGTTATACATCATAGCCATTAGTGGTAATCCTCATAGTTCACAATGTAGACATCACCATCATACAACTCAAAGGTGATTCGCCAATTTCCTGTCACAGTAATAGACCACACACCATTCCGGTTTGGTTTCCTGTAAGTGGGTGTAAAAAAAGCCAGGGATATCTACATCTTCAATTTTTACAGCTCTATTCAACACCTCAAGACGAGTAGCAATTTTTGGAGCTTGTATAGCATTAATACCGGCGGTAGAACCTGTTTCGAAAAACTTACTCAGCTCTTTATAGTTAAAACTCTTAATCATATCCGTCTGCTGAACGGTGCTGCTCGGTACAATTATTACACTCAATCGCCGCGCTATACGCAACACTTTTGCAAGTCACAGTGGGACTTTAAAAGCCATCCGTAGCTTAGATGGAATTATGCTGGCAATAACAGACGAAATGAATTTAATCCCGAGAGGCCGGATATAATGTGGTGTATTGATATCAATTATATTCGCATGAAAATAAGGGTAGAGTTATCTAACTATAGCGACAAATTTGTCCCCGAAAAGCAGAATTATTGGAAGAGGGTAAATGAAGTGCCCTAAATTAGTTAACCACTGCAATTTGAATATTAGAAATCTTTACTTAAGACTTACCATCATCCTAGACAAAATTAAGGGAATTCTACCGGGTACTGAAGAACCTGATAATACCAAGCATCAACAATGCAAAAACAGGAACAACAGTTCTTCAGAACCCAAGTAGCCAAACTATTCAACAATTAAGTACGGAATAACGCTTCAATATTCAAACCTTGAGTTTGCATAATATCTTTCAGACGTCGCAAACCTTCGACCTGGATCTGACGCACTCTTTCCCTTGTCAAACCAATCTCTTTGCCCACATCTTCCAGTGTTTCAGCCTCATATCCCAAAAGACCAAAACGACGCGCTAATACTTCACGTTGCTTCGAATTCAACTCAAACAGCCATTTGACGATACTCTTTTTCATATCGTCTTCCTGTGTTGTTCCCTCCGGCCCGCTTTCATTCTCATCCGATAAAACATCCAATAACGCTTTATCAGAATCACTGCTAATAGGGGTATCAACCGAAATGATACGTTCATTCAATCGCAACATACGGCTTACATCATCAACCGGTTTATCCAGTTGTTCTGCTATCTCTTCCGGGCTAGGTTCATGATCCAATTTATGGGCAAGTTCTCTTGCTGTACGCAAGTAGACGTTGAGCTCTTTAACAATATGGATTGGCAACCGAATAGTACGGGTTTGATTCATAATCGCCCGCTCAATGGTTTGCCGAATCCACCATGTTGCATAGGTAGAAAATCTGAACCCGCGCTCCGGGTCAAATTTTTCAACAGCACGGATAAGGCCAAGATTACCTTCTTCAATCAAATCAAGAAGAGCTAAGCCTCTGTTACTGTAACGACGAGAAATTTTAACAACCAATCGCAAGTTACTTTCGATCATCCTCTGGCGGGCCAAAACATCACCACGTAATGCCCGCCTTGCGAAAAAAACCTCTTCTTCCGCCGTCAGCAAAGGAGAAAAACCAATCTCGCCAAGATAAAGTTGTGTTGCATCAAGAACCCGCTGGTTCATGCCCTGCAATACATCTAAATCATTCTCAAAATCAGTTAGATCATCCTCATCGTTCTTCAATAATTTCTCATCGAAGTCGTCAGCTTCAATACCACTTTCATCTAAATCCGCATCATCATACAACTCGTTAACTTTCAGCGTATTTTGGCTCATAAGCTGCCCCTACCCATGATAATGCAGGCAGAATTCAGCATTCTGCCCAGTTTATCGCTGCGGAAGATAACGCAGCGGGTTTACGGATTTTCCCTTGTAACGAATTTCAAAGTGTAATCTTACAGAACTGGTACCCGTGCTACCCATAGTGGCAATTTTTTGCCCCGCCTTGATGTCTTGTTGCTCACGAACCAGCATCGTATCGTTATGAGCATAGGCACTCAGGTAGTCATCGTTATGTTTTATAATTATCAGATTTCCATATCCACGTAAGGCGTTTCCGGCGTAGACAACTCGACCACCCGCTGTTGCAAATACTGACTGGCCCCTGCTGCCTGCGATATCAATCCCTTTGTTACCCCCTTGGGTATCAGAGAAACTTTCAATCATTTTACCTTCAGCCGGCCACATCCAACTGCTAACAACACTGTTTCCACTGCTCGCGGTTGTCGTCGGTGATTCTAAATACGTATTGTTTACTGTTGACGTAGTTGCCCTTGGCAACATTTTTACACTCTTTTGTATCCCGGAATTTGCAGGATACGCATTAGTTGATTGAGAATCAACCAGGGCTGTTTGCATTTGATTATGGTTATGAGCGGTTAACATCCCGCTACTACTGGTCCTCAAAGTCTGCCCCACTGTCAGACTGTAAGGTTCTGAAATATTATTTTTGCTCGCAAGATCACGAAAATCATTACCGGTGATCCAAGCGATATAAAACAGAGTATCACCATGTTTGACTGTATAAGTGCTGCCGTTATAGCTGCCCTTAGGAATACTGTCATAATCACGGTTATAAACAATTCTCTCCTGCGAATTGCTATCAGCCCCCCCCATTGATGAAGGTGAAGATGGCATCGGCGTAGATATAGCAGAATTGCCAGAATATATTACCGGATGATGACTCCCTCTGCTTTGTTTTTGATCAACACTGGTGATAGGCGCAGGACGAGTTGGCGTATTTGTACAACCGACTAACCAGACTCCCATCAATAAACACATTACGATCCGCTGTATTTTTTTCATTGGGCTTCCCGAATTCATATTTCCTTCCCCCATAACGGCAAAGATAAGCGTAAAAATTAATAATTTCTAAAGGTTATACATAACCGCAAAAATCCCAAAACGAAAGTAATTTCGCTTATTAAAGCAAATATAACCATTAATTGAAAAATAGTTGCAACAGACTATGAACTTAAGCCAGTTCCCCTTGCACAAGGGGCACAAAGCGTACAGCTTCGATCACTTCACTATGAAAACCATTGCCATGACGTTTCACGGATTTAAGAATTTGTGTACGCTCACCTACCGGTAAAACCATAACTCCCCCATCCGTAAGCTGAAGCATCAATTCTTGTGGGATATACGGAGGCGCTGCGGTCACAATAATAGCATCAAATAACCCACGCGACGGCCATCCTTGCCAACCATCCCCATGACGGGTTGAAACATTATGCAAATCAAGTTGTTTCAACCGCCGTTTAGCCTGCCACTGTAAACCCTTGATCCGTTCTACCGAGAAAACATGTTTGACCAAATGCGCTAATATTGCCGTCTGATAACCAGAGCCGGTACCAATTTCCAAAACCTTAGCATCAGGTGTTAATTGAAGCAGTTCAGTCATACGGGCGACAATATAAGGCTGAGAAATCGTTTGCCCATGACCAATAGGCAAAGCTGTATTTTCATACGCTTTATGTGCCAGTGCTTCATCGACAAAACGCTCCCTCGGCACAGCGGAAATAGCGGCCAGTAAACGTTCATCTTTTATTCCCTGCTGGCGTAATTGTGTCAGCAAATTTTTCATTGCCCGACTCAGCATTCTCCATCAACCTCAGCTTTAGCTAACCAATCTCTTACTAACGCCTGCGCTTTATACGCAGTCAGATCTACCTGTAATGGCGTAATAGAGACATATCCCTGTTCCACCGCCGCAAAATCTGTTTCAGGACCAGCATCATGTTTATCTCCCGGCGGCCCCAACCAGTAAAGCATGTTGCCTTTAGGATCTTGCATAGAATAAACTTCTTCCGCGGCATGACGGCTACCACAACGCGTTACCCGAAATCCTTTAATTTGCTCAAGTGGCAAATCAGGAACATTCACATTCAGAATATTACCCGCTCTCAAAGGCGTTGTTTGTAACATTTGTAGTAAACGACAGGTGATTTCTGCCGCTGTTTGGTAATGCAATTCACCATTCAGTGAAATAGCCAATGCTGGCAACCCTAGATGGCGGCCTTCCATTGCAGCCGCAACCGTTCCCGAATAAATCACATCATCTCCAAGGTTAGGACCGCGATTAATACCAGAAACAACGATCTCAGGACGAGGAAGAACCAGACGATTAACACCGAGATAGACACAATCCGTTGGTGTGCCACCCAACACCGAGATATCACCATTCTCCAACGTCTTAACACTTAATGAGCGATCAAGAGTCAATGCGTTAGATGCGCCACTCCGATTACGATCAGGCGCAACAACCTGCACATGATAATTTTCTCGCAATGCTGCCGCCAAAACCTGAATCCCTGGCGCAGTTACACCGTCATCATTACTCAACAATATTCGTAACATTATTTTGATCCTGATTGATAATTTCCCTGACCACACTGGTAGCAAAACTGCCAGCGGGTAACCAGAAACTGATTTTCACCGTGTCATTATCTTGCCATTGCCAACTCAGATTCTGAGGCTGCACCAGAATCGCCCTACGGGAACCATCCACCCTTTCACGCTTGATAAGTTCCCACAATGATTCATAGGGCTGTAAATATTGCCGTTCAAAATCCGCAGCTTGGTGCTGTGTTCCCAATTCACCATCACCAGGCAGCGGGGCGGTTATCTGTAATTCTCCATCGATCACCCGCTGTTGCAATAAATGCAATTCAGTTTCGTCAGCAACAAACCAGCTACCACGCCCTGTTAATTGTAAAGCATCACCCTTCATTACCTGTTGCTGTTGTTTCAGAATAATCCGCGCACTGGCTATCGTATTAAACATAGCACTACGACTGGCTGACAGATAAAAACTGCGTTTATTTCTCTCTTTTACTCGGATTTCATTATTTGCCCAACGCTGCGCTTGAAGCAGATTCTGCCCATCCCGACCAAAACGCTGTTCACCAAAATAGTTAGGCACGCCACTTTGATGAATCAGCCGTAGTCTGTTTTCAACAAATTGGTGATGACTGATTTCCCGCAAAATAAGCGTAAATGAATTTCCTTTCAATGCGCCAATGCGCAGTTTACGTTTCTGACGAGCGGTCGTCAGAACTTCACATCCCTCAAGCTGAAACGAGGCAAAATCAGGTTCCTGTTTGCCCGGTAAGTGCAAACAAAACCACTGCTCTGTCACTGCGTGACGGTCTTTTAAGCCAGCATAACTGACCGATCTAGACGGTATACCAGCGAAACGAGCGAGGTTATCTGCAACAAATTGGGTATTACAGCCCGTTTTACGGATGTGCGCCATTAAGTGCTCGCCTTCTCCATCAGGAGAAAACCCCAAATCTTCACAGACAATAAAATCTTCCGGCGAGGCTTTTAGTATCCCCGTCGCTTCTGGTTGTCCATACAGCCAATTTAATTCAGCCAATACCATCAATTATTCCTTAACCAGCAAAGCAACCGCTTCGCAAGCAATACCTTCTTTACGCCCAACAAATCCCAATTTCTCAGTAGTTGTGGCTTTAACATTGATATCATCAATGTGACATTGCAGATCTTCTGCCAGATTGACTCTCATTTGTGGAATATGCGGCAACATTTTGGGTGCTTGAGCGATAATCGTAATATCCAGATTGCCAATCCGATAACCCTTTTCTCTGATACGTGAATAGGCTTCGCGCAATAATTTACGACTATCCACCCCTTTAAACGCCGGATCAGTATCTGGGAATAATTTCCCGATATCGCCCAATGCCGCAGCACCTAACAAAGCATCCGTTGCCGCATGGAGAGCAACATCACCATCAGAATGCGCCAACAACCCTTGTTCATAAGGGATACGAACACCACCAATAATAATCGGCCCTTCACCACCAAATTTATGTACATCGAAACCGTGCCCGATCCTCATGATGTCTGTTCCTTTATTTTCTAGACAGATAAAATTCTGCCAATGCCAAATCCTCAGGACGCGTGACTTTTATATTGTCCGAACGCCCGTTAACCAACACCGGTTGATAACCACAATATTCCAGTGCGGAAGCCTCATCTGTAATATTAGCGTGTTGCGAAAGTGCTTTTGACAAACAATCCCTTAGTAACATCAATGGAAAAAACTGCGGAGTCAGTGCGTGCCAGAGATCTTGCCGTTCTACTGTATGGTCAATAACTTGACCAGCCCGCCCACGTTTCATCGTATCGCGGACCGGCGCTGCCAGAATACCACCACATGCAATATTTCCCTGTTCATCTGCTACTGCCAACTGTAGTAAACGTTCAAGATCGTCATGATGTAAACAAGGGCGGGCAGCATCATGCACTAAAACCCAACAATTATCATTGCCAGTCAAATGAGCCAGATGATTTAAACCAGACAGTACAGAATCTGCCCGCTGTTCACCGCCAACTACCGTAGTAATGCGCGAATCGGATGCAACCTCAAGGGATTGAAACTGTGTGTCCGTGGGATTTAAAACAATCACAACATGCTGAACACGGGGATGATCAAGTAATACAGCCAAGGTGTGCTCAATAATGGTCTTTCCGGCAATAGACAGGTATTGCTTTGGGCAATCCGAATTCATTCGGCTACCAATACCCGCTGCTGGTACCAAAGCAATAATATCAGCACAGGAATGAAGTAATAGATTGTTCATTTTAATTATTGAGTATTATTTGGAGTCGAGGGACGCGAAGTATTTTCTTTAGATTTATCAACGATTAAACGATAGAAAGTTTCACCCGGTTTGATCATACCCAATTCATTACGGGATCGCTCTTCGATAGCTTCCTGTCCACCAGTAAGATCATCAATTTCTGCCGATAACTGATCGTTACGCACTTTAAGTTTGCTGTTATTACGCTCTTGCATCGCAACATCATTCTTAACCCGCACATAATCATGAATGCCGTTTTTACCAAGCCACAGTGAATACTGTAACCATCCAAGTAAAACCAGTAATAGTAGCGTCAGTTTACCCATTTCCGCCCCCTGAAATATCTGTCAATCATCCCATAACTCAAAGAATGACGCTACTATCACAAAACAGGGTAGGAGAAAAATAGTCGAATGCAGTTATTTTACACAAGCACATCACTGAAAACGCAATAATGTGCTTTTTGTTGACGTTATCCGTGATTAATCCTTGAGCGTATAATGCCGCTCTTTTCCAATTCCACCAGCAACTGGGCCACGGAAGCTTCAACGGGTTGTTGGCCTGCAAGATAAATTTCCGGGTTATCGGGAATTTCATAGACTGAATCAATCCCCGTGAAATGACGAATTTCACCGGCACGGGCTTTTTTGTACAATCCTTTCGGATCACGAGATTCGCAAATTTCCAACGGCGTATCGACAAAAACTTCAATAAATTGCCCTAGTTCCAGCAGTTCACGAACTTTTTGCCGTTCTGCTTTATGAGGAGAGATAAAAGCCGTCAGCACGACTAAACCTGCATCGACCATCAGATTGGCCACTTCACCTACACGGCGGATATTTTCCTGCCTATCCTGTTCGGAAAAACCCAAATCACTACAAAGGCCATGACGCAAATTATCGCCATCAAGCAGATAAGTTTTTATTCCCCGTTGAAACAGGGCCTGTTCTAAGGCCCCTGCTACAGTGGATTTTCCTGAACCCGATAAACCAGTGAACCAAATAACTAATGCAGGATGTCCATTTTCAACCTCCCGCTGCGTTCTGGTCAATTGATGTGGATGCCAGACAACGTTTTCTGATGCCAGATTTTCAATGTCAGCCAATTTATTTACCTCCCAGTAAATCTCTGGCTCCCCAATGAGGGAAATGACGACGAATCAACCGATTCAATTCCAGTTCAAATTCGCTGAATTCTTTTGGCCCTTCATAAACATTTGTCTGAATTTCACGTACCAACCCCGCACCAACAGTGACATTAGTCAGTCGATCGATCAAGATAATACCGCCAGTGTCGCTATTTTGCTGATAGCTATCGAGCATTAATGGTTCTTCAAAAGAAAACTCCACCGATCCGATGGCATTTAATGGTAAATCAACAGCCACCCGCTGCGTCAGGTTCGTAATATCCACCTGGTACTGAATATTCTCAACTTTCCCACGGCTCTTTTTACCCGCCACTTTGATATCAAGGTTCTGCCCCTGTACCAAAGGCTGCTCAGACATCCATACCACATCCACCAGCGCATGTCGGGTAACCACCATCTCATCATCGGCAGAAATCAGTAGATCTCCTCGGCTGATATCAATCTCATCTTTCAGCACCACCGTAATGGCCTCACCCGGAACAGCAAAATCCAGATCACCATTGAAAGTCACTATCCTCTCCACCCGTGAGCCGATACCGGATGGCATGACTTTAATTTTCTGCCCTTTACGTAAAATCCCGGACGAAAGTGTGCCACTGTAACCACGAAAATCGATATCAGGCCGGCTAACATATTGAACCGGAAAACGCAGTAACTGCTTCGAGGCTTGCTTTTTTACATCAGCTGTTTCAAGGATATCCAACAACGTTGGCCCTTCATACCAATCCATATTGAGACTTTTAGTGACAATATTATCGCCATCAAGTGCCGAGATTGGGACAAAATGAACGTCCAAATCTGTCGGTAATTGGGCAGCGAAATTCATATAATCCTGTTTGATTTGATTAAAAACTTCCTGACGATATTCCATCAGATCCATTTTATTCACTGCTACCACCAAATGGCGAATACCTAGCAATGTACTGATAAAACTGTGACGACGGGTCTGCTCCTGAACACCTTTACGCGCATCAATCAACAGAATTGAGAGATCACAGGTCGATGCCCCCGTTGCCATATTACGGGTGTACTGCTCATGTCCCGGTGTATCAGCAATGATAAATTTGCGTTTTTCTGTTGAAAAATAGCGATAAGCCACATCAATGGTGATGCCCTGCTCACGCTCTGCGGCAAGACCATCCACTAATAAAGCCAGATCTAATTTTTCACCTTGAGTACCAATACGTTTACTGTCATTCTGCAACGTTGAAAGCTGATCTTCGTAGATCTGACGGGTATCATGTAACAAGCGTCCAATCAGGGTACTTTTGCCATCATCCACGCTGCCACATGTCAAGAAACGCAGTAATCCTTTCTCTTGTTGAGCACGCAGATAAGCTTCCACACCGCCCTGCTGTTTAATTTGATGAGCAATTATTTCATTCTGTGCAAGTGCTGACATGGTTGCTCTCCTTAGAAATAACCTTGACGTTTTTTCAGTTCCATAGAAGCAGATTGATCACTATCAATCAGCCGACCTTGCCGTTCACTTGTCGTCGATATCAGCATCTCTTCAATAATTTCCGGCAATGTTTCAGCATCAGATTTCACTGCTCCCGTCAACGGCCAACAACCAAGAGTACGGAAACGAACTTTGCGCTGACTGATAACCTCGCCCGGTTTCAGATCGATCCGATCATCATCAACCATAATCAGCGTACCCTCACGCTCCAATACCGGGCGTAATTTGGCAAAATAGAGAGGAACAATATCAATTTGTTCCAAATAGATATATTGCCAAACATCCAATTCAGTCCAATTAGACAGTGGGAATACGCGAATGCTTTCGCCTTTATTAATCTGGCCGTTGTAATTGCGCCACAATTCAGGACGCTGGTTTTTAGGGTCCCAACGATGTGAGCGATCTCGGAAAGAATAGATCCGCTCCTTGGCCCGCGATTTCTCCTCATCACGACGAGCGCCGCCGAAAGCAGCATCAAAACCATATTTATCCAGTGCCTGCTTTAACCCTTCCGTTTTCATGATGTCAGTATGTTTGGCACTACCATGCACAAATGGATTAATTCCCATTGCTTCCCCTTGCGGGTTACGATACACCAACAGTTCAAAGCCGTAATTCTTCGCAGTACGATCACGAAACTCGTACATTTCACGAAATTTCCATCCCGTGTCCACATGCAGCAAAGGAAATGGCAATGTTCCCGGATAGAACGCCTTGCGTGCAAGATGAAGCATGACCGAAGAATCTTTACCGATAGAGTAAAGCATCACCGGGTTTTCAAACTCGGCGGCCACTTCCCGTATAATATGAATACTTTCAGCTTCAAGTTGCTGCAAGTGTGTCAATCTTTTCTCATCCATTACAACTCCTTATGCAAAATCGACTACTGCCGGACGGCTTATCTTGGCAATAGATTGCTGCCCAAACCAAGCTATCTGATGGTGAAGTTGAGCCACCTCTCCCACCACCAATAAGGCCGGCGACGGGGCTTGCTGTGCTAACTGTTCCAGTTCAAGCAAAGTGCCGGTTAACACTTGCTGCTCTAAACGAGTACCACAACCAATGACGGCTACCGGCGTATCTTCTGCTCGCCCATGTAAAATTAATTGATGACTTATTAAGGCGGCTTTGACCGTCCCCATATAAATCACCAGTGTCTGATGACCTCTGGCTAAAGCCGGCCAATCCAGCTCATTCCCCTTTTCTCGGCAATGCCCTGTAATAAAAGTGATACTCTGTGAGTGTTCCCGGTGAGTCAAAGGAATGCCCGCGTAAGCCGTCGCCCCGATGGCGGCAGTAATTCCCGGTACCACCTGAAAAGGAATGCCTGCTGACGCTGCAACTTGTAATTCCTCACCACCACGGCCAAAGATAAAGGGATCACCGCCTTTAAGACGAACGACTTTTTTCCCCTGTCTGGCAAATTTCACTATCAACTGATTAGTTTCCTCCTGAGAAACAGAGTGATTACCCGCTCTTTTGCCGACGCAAATTTTATCTGCATCGCGGCGAACTAGATCCAGTACCTCGCTGCTGACCAAATGATCATAAAGCACCACATCAGCCTGCTGAATAACCTGCAATCCCTTTAACGTCAGCAATCCCGGATCACCCGGCCCGGCCCCAACCAAAGCCAGTTCTCCCTGTGAATCATGCTGTTCCAGTTGTTGCTCAAGCTGTTTTTCCGCCTGTTGGATCTGACCGTTTGCAACTAACATAGCAAAACGACCACTGAAAGCCTGTTCCCAAAAGGAACGACGCTGGCGCATGGAAGTGAATCGCTGTTTTACTCGCTCACGCCACTCCCCGGCGATTTTTGCCATCGTGCCAAGACTGGAAGGCAGTAACGCCTCCAGTTTCTCTCGGATTAAACGCGCTAATACCGGCGCTTTTCCCGCCGATGAGATCGCCACCAAAACCGGAGAACGGTCGATAATTGATGGAAAAATAAATGAGCAATGAGCTTGATCATCAACGACATTGACCAAAATACCACGCTTATCCGCCTCAGAAAAAACCCGATGATTTAGCATGCGATCATCAGTCGCCGCAATAACTAAAAAGATGCCATCAAGATATTCAAGCTGAAATTCTCCCTTATACCATTCCAACTCACCAGCTTGATAACGCTGTTGTAATTCAGAGCACAATTCAGGCGCTACAACCTGTAATAACGCACCTGCCCGTAGTAGTAGAGTCGCCTTACGCGCGGCCACCTCACCACCACCGACAAGTAATACAAGCCGCCCTTTCAGCTCGACAAATATCGGTAAGTAATCCACGATTGCCCTTGATATCCAGTGAAATATTTATAAGTACTGAAACTGTTTCGAATGAATATATGAGTTGGCGGTAAAGTTATAAAATGACAAAAAAGAATTTGATGTTCTGTAATGGAATATAGGTGATCTCGCCAAAATAGCTTTATTAATCATCCCCCTCGCCCTAAAACACAGCGAGGGCTTTATCATTATCCCCACTCAGGAAATACCGGGTTTTTAATTTTCATGTAACCCACATTCTCGTTTCAAGCCAAAGAAACGGGTTTGTTCTTCACTCATGCCCGGTTCCCATTTTTGGGTTGTATGGATGTCACCAACAGAAAGATAACCTTGTTCCCATAATGGATGATATTCTAAGCCATGTTTTGTCAGATATTGATGCACACGCCGGTTATCCCAGTCGATAATCGGCAAAATCTTAAATACTCCCCGCTGTACAGCCAGAACCGGTAATTTTGATCGACTTTCAGATTGCTGACGGCGTAAACCAGCAAACCAACTTTGTACATTTAAACTTTTCAAAGCTCGATTCATTGGTTCAACTTTATTAATCTGATTGTAACGTTCTATTCCCGCTACGCCTTGTTCCCACAATTTCCCATAGCGAGCTTCCTGCCAGGCCGGAGAATATTCAGCACTGAATATTTGCAGATTCAGTTTCAACTGCGTTGTGAGTTTATCGATGAATTGATAAGTTTCAGGGAATAGATAACCGGTATCAGTAAGAATGACCGGAATATCAGGATATTCTTGTGTCACTAAATGAAGGCACACCGCCGCCTGAATACCAAAACTAGAGGAAAGAACAAATTCCCCTGGCAAATTTTCTAATGCCCAGTTTACCCTCTGATGAGCATCCATCATTTCAAGCCGAAGATTAATCTCAGCCAGTGATTGCTCTTGCTGTTCAGCAGTCACTCCAGCAAATTGAGATAAGTTGAATTGGCTCATACCGCCTCCTGCCAATCATAAAAATCGCGAGCTGCATCCAAGACCGGCTTGATAATATCCATGCGAATCAGGAAATCGCCAAAACCTTCATTTGACTGCCGCTCTGTCGCCCAACGCCCAATAAGTTCATCCATAATAGATAAGATCTCTTGTGAGCTGATATTTTCTTTATACATCCGTGGAATACGAGTGCCAATCCGATTACCACCAAGATGAAGGTTATAACGATCAAGCGCTTTGCCGACTAGCCCAACTTCCGCCAACATCGCTCTACCACAGCCATTCGGGCAACCTGTCACTCGCAAAACAATATGTTCATCACCCACACCATGTTTATTCATCAATTGTTCAATATGGGTGACAAACTCCGGCAAGAAACGTTCAGCCTCAGCCATTGCCAACGGGCACGTTGGAAAAGAGACACAAGCCATTGAGTTTTCACGCTGAACTGTGGTTTTATCATCAATCAGCCCATGCTCACGGGCGATGGTTTCAATGCGTTGTTTCTCACTTTCAGGAATACCAGCAATGATTAAGTTCTGATTGGCCGTCAGGCGAAAATCCCCTTGATGTATTTTTGCAATTTCAGCAATGCCACTTTTCAGCGGTCTATCTGGATAGTCCAAAAGGCGACCATTCTCAATAAACAGCGTCAAATGCCATTTATCATCGATGCCTTTCAGCCAGCCAATTTGATCTCCACGACCAGTAAATTCATAAGGCCGGATGGCCTCAAATTTCACGCCAGCGCGTCTCTCCACCTCTTCTTTAAAAGTATCAACACCCACCCGCTCCAAGGTATATTTGGTTTTGGCATTTTTACGCTCAGTCCGATTGCCCCAGTCACGCTGAGTTGTCACCACAGCTTCCGCAATCGCCAGTGTATGCGCAAGGGGAATATAACCAAACTCACTCGCCATACGTGGGTAAGTATTTTTATCGCCATGAGTCATCGCCAAACCACCACCCACCAGCACGTTAAAACCCACCAGCTTGTTACCTTCTGAAATGGCAACAAAGTTCAGATCGTTAGCATGTAGATCAACATCATTTTGTGGAGGAATGACTACCGTGGTTTTGAATTTACGCGGCAAATAAGTCGGCCCAAGAATCGGCTCTTCATCGGTTGTCGCGACTTTTTCTTTATCTAACCAGAGTTCAGCATAAGCACGGGTACGTGGCAGTAAATGCTCTGAGATTTTCTTCGCCCATTCGTAAGCTTGCTGATGTAATTCTGATTGAATAGGATTCGAGGTACAAAGTACATTCCGGTTAACGTCATTTGCCGTCGCAAGCGAATCTAGTCCAACCTGATTCAGCAATTGATGCGCAGGTTTTACATTTCCTTTTAGAATGCCATGAAATTGAAATGTCTGGCGGTTCGTCAAACGGATACTGCCATAAAGGGTATTTTCCGCAGCAAACTTATCAATGCCCAACCATTGCTGTGGCGTAATCACGCCCCCCGGCAGACGACAGCGCAGCATCATTGCATGACGTGGCTCCAATTTTTGCTCTGCGCGTTCAGCACGGATATCACGATCATCCTGCTGATACATGCCATGAAAACGAATCAACAGGAAATTGTCCCCTGCAAAACCTCCCGTTAAACCATTAGTCAAATCTTCGCTAATCGTACCTCGCAGGAAGTTACTTTCCCGCTTCATACGCTCACTGTCAGCCAGTTTACCTTCAACAATCAAAGGACCATGTTGTTTATTGTTCATTAGTACACATCCCTCTGATAACGGCGCTCAAGACGCAGTTCACTTAAAAATTCATCTGCCTGTTCGGTATCCATGCCGCCATACTCAGAAATAATATCCAGCAACACATGTTCCACATCTTTCGCCATGCGGTTTGCATCACCACACACGTACAGATGTGCTCCTTCCTCTATCCAACGCCACACTTCTTCACCTTGCTCACGCAGTTTGTCTTGAACATAAACTTTATGCTGCTGATCACGGGACCATGCCAGATCAATACGGGTTAACAGGCCATCTTTGACATAACGCTGCCACTCCACTTGATAGAGAAAATCTTCCGTAAAATGTGGATTACCAAAGAACAACCAATTTTTCCCTTCTGCGCCATCAGCCTCCCTTTGCTGCATAAATGCCCGAAATGGCGCAATTCCGGTTCCCGGCCCAATCATGATGACAGGCGTGCGTGGATCAGCAGGCAGACGAAAATTATCGTTATGCTCAATAAAAATACGAATATCACCATTTTCTTGTAAGCGATCGGCTAGATAGCCGGATGCGCCACCGGTGCGGACCCGTCCGTCAATTTCATAACGAACCACACCAACGGTAAGATGAACTTCACTTTCCACTTCCGCCTGAGAAGAAGAAATTGAATAGAGCCTTGGTGTTAAAGGCCGTAGCAAATCAATAAATTGCTGGGCCTCCGGTTGAGAAGCCGCTTCTCTTATCATATCGGCGATCGGTTTATTGTGAGCGTATTGCTGTAATGCTTGCTTATCAGCAATCAAAGAAAGTAATTTTTCATCTTTCGCAAGAATAGCGTATTTTTCCACAATCACACTGGTATTTTGAGTTAGCTCAACATGACCGATCAGTGCTTCCCTTAATGGCAATTTCTGATCATTAACCTCAACCTGTTCTGTTCCTTTCAACCAGAGCAAATTCAACACTTCATCCACCAGCTCCGGATCATTTTCAAACCAGACACCCAGAGCATCACCTGGCTGATAACGCAGTCCTGAATCACCCAGATCAATTTCAATATGGCGAACATCTTTATCAGAACCACGCCCCGTTATTTTCTGACGGGTAGCTAAAGCAGCAGTCAATGGCGCCTGTTTAGTATAAGAAGTTGAGAAAATTTCATTTACCGATCTGTTTTGTGCAGAAACAATCACAGTCCCTGTCCCGGCAGGAATACGCTGTTTCAGAACCCCAGTTAATTGTTGACGCCACTGAGCCGCAGCCTGTTGATATTCCACATCACCATCTACACGCTCCAGAAGCCGTTGAGCACCTAACTCATTCAGACGATTATCGAAATCTTTTCCGGCCTGGCAGAAGCGCTCATAAGAGGTATCACCCAGACCAAAAACCGCAAATGCCGTACCATCCAGCTTCGGTGCCTTTTTAGAATAGAGATATTTATATAATGCAACCGCTTCCTCAGCAGGTTCTCCTTCACCCTGAGTAGAAGCAATAATTATCAGCACCTTCTCTTGAGCAATTTGTTTGAATTTATAATCACCGGCATTGACCAAATTGACATTGAGTTTTTCTGCCGACAAATCATCACGGAGTTGTTCAGCCAAACGACGAGCATTACCAGTTTGTGAAGCTGAAATTAATGTAATCGTCTCCTGCGCCGGAACTGCCGGAGCCACAACCTGAACTTGTGGTTGCTGATTTACCATTCCCCAAAAATAACCAGACAGCCAGGCTAATTGAGTCGGTGAAAAATCCCCAATTGCCGACTGCAAACGCGCTAGCTGTTCAGGTGAAACCGGAAGAAGTGAAATTGAAGGTGGTTTTATGCTCATTATCCTGTGCTGCCCTTTACGATTACCAATGTCTGTTATTTTTAGTAAATAAAATAAATAGGGATGGTTTGTAAGGTTATCTCAGCGACTTGTTACTATTTAAAGAAACTATCGCAATATCAAATAACCAAAACGCCTAACCATATTTACAGATTTAATATATCTATAAAACAGTTAATAAGAGCGATTGCAAAAAAATGAAAAAATCAGGTTTAATTCAGAAGATCGGGTAGAATAGCGGGTTTTTTGAAGTCAGAGAGAACCACTATGAGCACAACGATTTTTAAAGATTTTCAGTTTGAAGCCGCCCACCGTCTGCCACATGTTCCAGAAGGCCATAAATGCGGTCGCCTGCATGGGCACTCATTTATGGTACGACTGGAAATTACCGGGGAGGTCGATCCTCATAGTGGCTGGATTATGGACTTTGCCGATTTAAAAGCCCTGTTCAAACCCATTTGGGAACAGCTAGATCACCATTACCTGAATGATATCCCTGGACTGGAAAATCCAACCAGCGAAGTATTAGCTGCCTGGATTTGGGATAAAGTTAAACCAACAATTCCACAACTCAGTGCCGTTATGGTGAAAGAAACCTGTAATGCGGGAGCTATTTTCCGCGGTAAATGAAACAACTTACTGCACCAGGAAACCTCCAGTGCAGTAAGCTTTTCTCAGGCGATATTCAAATATTTATGTGTTTGCATAGAAAACCGCCAATTACGGGCAATACAAGTTTCAATACATAAACGAGTAGCGTCTTCTTTCTGGCTAATAGGTTGCAGTGCAATAATACGCGATGAGTTGTCATCCAATGTCGCTAATAACTCATCCAATGCTTCAATATCTCTCTCCCTAGCAACCGGATATTTTATTTCATTAGCCCTTTGTAAAGCCTGCTGCAATACCTGGTAACCACCACGCATGTTAACTTTTGGGGAAACTGTCACCCAAGTAGTATCAGAACATTTAACATGATACGTACCACTGGTTTCTATCTGACATTGGTAGCCAAGGCTTTCTAACTCTTCGATCAGAGGTATAAGATCATAAAGGCAAGGCTCACCACCAGTAATAACAACATGACGTGCGGTATATTTCTGTTGAACAAACAGCGCTGCAATTTGCTTAGGAGACGCTTCACTCCATTCATTGCTTTCACTCGTCTTCAACAAAATTGTTTCCAATGTCCGTTGCTTTTCCGCTTCTTTCTCCCAAGTGTGTTTAGTATCACACCAGCTACAACCAACCGGACACCCTTGCAGACGAATAAAAATTGCCGGGACTCCGGCAAAAAAACCTTCTCCCTGCAATGTCTGGAATACTTCGTTAATCGGGTAAAACATAAAAATCTCTGGTTTCATTAGGCAAGGGCGCATTATTGCAGATATCTATCCCGCGAACATCAATCTTTATGGTAAGGTACGGGGTTTGCTTCGCTTGGCTAACGTGCGACTTGTCGAGGCATTGTGTGCTTAAAATATATCTAGCACTGAGAAAGTGACAGGAATAAATAATGCAGAATAATGAAACTCAGCTGAAACGGGGTCTAACCGGGCGGCACATCCGCTTTATGGCATTAGGCTCCGCGATAGGCACAGGGCTGTTCTATGGCTCGGCAGCGGCTATTCAGCAAGCTGGACCAGCCGTATTACTCGCCTATTTAATCGGCGGTGCTGCCGTATTTATGGTGATGCGTGCATTAGGCGAAATGGCTGTTCACCATCCAGTAGCCGGTTCTTTTTCACACTATGCCAGCCATTACCTCGGCCCTTTAGCCGGATTTCTAACCGGATGGAATTATGTATTCGAAATGCTGATCGTTTGCCTGGCTGACGTTACTGCATTCGGTTTCTATATGAAGCTCTGGTTCCCCCATGTGGAACAGTGGATCTGGGTATTAAGCATTGTCTGCTTTATTGGCGCAATTAATCTTTGCCATGTGAAAATTTTCGGTGAAATGGAATTCTGGCTTTCGATTGTGAAAGTCACCGCAATTATCGCTATGATTATCGGCGGCATGACTATCATGATCTATGGATTCGGCCAAGAAACAGATCACTCAACCGGCATTGCCAATTTGTGGGAATATGGCGGTTTTATGCCTAATGGCATCAGTGGCGTAATAGCTTCACTCGCCATTGTAATGTTTGCTTTTGGGGGTATTGAAGTCATTGGTATTACTGCCAGTGAGGCCAAAAACCCCGAAAAAACGATTCCAAAAGCAATCAATGCTGTCCCTTTCCGTATTCTACTGTTCTATGTACTGACTCTGTTTATTTTAATGTGTATCTACCCGTGGAATCAGATCGGTCAAGAAGGTAGCCCATTCGTACAGATTTTTTCTAGCTTAGGTATCAATTCTGCTGCCAATATTCTCAATATCGTCGTAATTACTGCCGCAATTTCAGCGATCAATAGCGATATTTTTGGTGCTGGCCGTATGATGTATGGCATGGCACAAGAAGGGCAAGCGCCTAAATCATTCACCAAGCTGAGTCGTAATGGCGTACCTTGGATGACTGTAATCGTTATGTCAGCAGTTTTGTTAATTGGAGTCATACTCAACTATATGATTCCGGAAGAGATTTTCGTTATCATTGCCTCTATCGCAACATTTGCTACTGTATGGGTATGGTTGATGATCCTACTTTCTCAAGTTGCTATGCGCTGCAAAATGAGCAAAGAAGAAGTGAAAACCCTGAAATTTCCCGTTCCTATGTGGCCAATAGCACCTGCATTAACTATTATCTTTATGGTATTTGTTATTGTATTACTAGGCTATTTTGAGAAAACCCGCATTGCATTAATTGTGGGAATCGTATGGGTAATCTTATTATCAGTCACCTATTTCTTTAGTATAAAGAAAAATATTTTTCAAACACATCAGATAAACAAATAATTTTTACTCATAAATGCCAGATTACTCTGGCATTTATTTTAATTTATTCAGAAAAGATATATTTGATATTTATTTAAATATCAATTTTACATATTAATTAAAATAAATCTTATTTTTGAAATATAAATTCATCGCAATACATAATAAATAGTTACAATAAATCAACAATGATATAATATTTTTTTAGTTATAAAATCATATTCATTTATAATGAATTAAATAAGAATTTAATTCATTATAAATAGACCAATATATTCTTATAACAAAGAATTAATGAAAATTTACAACAAGAGGATTATGATCGGAAGCATCAGTAGGTATCACAATAGCATCAGCAATATTCAACTCTCGGTAAAAAATAAAATCCAAAGGCTTACCAAACGCGATTGTCCGATAGTCGTCAATAAAAGATACCTCTTCAAGATGTAAATATCTGGTAAAACGTTTTAAAGCATTTAATCGTTGCTTACTCCATGCATTAAAATCACCAGCCATAATTACTGGGCCATCATGCAAACGAACATGAGCACCAATATTATTTAGCTGACGGCTATACACATCTACACCAAAACTGAAATTTATCGCATGTACATTAATAACCATTAACTGACGATTATCCTGTAAAAGATAAACAGTGATGAGAGCTGATTTAGATAAACGTAAAAGAGGCTCTTTCTCTCTCAAAGGACAACAATAGACAGGATGAGAAGTTGCTAACGTCATTACACCTGATGGATGTTGTGGCAATAAAAATGCGGGAACTTGATCAGCTATCAAGTAATTTGAGGTAGCAAATTCAACTAAATCAGGAGTAGTCTGCGCTTCTTGTAATAAAATCAACTGACTTTCGTTAGTTAGCTCCTTTAGAACCTTTCTCCATGAAGGACGCTGCTGTTTATAGATATTCCATACAACAACCCTAAGCTCATTTGTGCCAGTGATCAAAGGAGTACCTACAGGTAATGCATTCCTAAGCTGATGAGTCGACATAGGAAAAACACGTTCAACAGGCTGGCCCGCGACATACCTTATCGCATAGGTTTTTTTTACCACGTAAAAAACCTCTTAAATACAGAATAACTATAAAACTATCCGATTCTATCAAATAAAATAAGGTAATTATTGATTTTAATACTTATAAACGACAAAAAACCCTGAGATTTCTCTCAGGGTTTCTCTGCAAATTAAGGTGGCGGTGCGGACGGGGCTCGAACCCGCGACCCCCGGCGTGACAGGCCGGTATTCTAACCAACTGAACTACCGCACCACCGAATTCTCTGTGATTTATATCGCTTGCTACGATATAAAACTTAAATACCAACTTTGGCAGTTTACGAACAGCTTGCCTGCCGTTCGCCCTTCGGAACGCCGCCCCTCGCGACGCTTAAATCCGTCTGCAACAGATTTATCCTACTCACTGCTATTCGTGCTTTATGCTGCCTTTGATTGCAACATCACGCTAAATTAAAGCCTGGCAGTGTCCTACTCTCACATGGGGAGACCCCACACTACCATCGGCGCTACGGCGTTTCACTGCTGAGTTCGGCATGGGGTCAGGTGGGACCGCCGCGCTATCGCCGCCAGGCATATTCCGTTTTATTCCAACCCTTGTCTGACTCTCCGTCAACACAACCATTGGAACCAATCTCTGAACAAGCTGAAATCTGTCTCTCTTCTGTCTTCCGACTTCTGTTTGCTGTCTTCCGACACCAAAACCCCTTCGGCGTTGTAAGGTTAAGC
>NZ_PUWT01000031.1:0-27007 GCF_002968995.1 Photorhabdus hindustanensis | reverse complement strand
TTCTGCCGCTCACCGGCCAGCGAAAAATCCTTTTCTGTTTCCTGATTTAACTCAGGAATTAAGTAGAGTTTTGTGGTGTTATCCAATATTCTTTCAGCAACACCCGTTATAAGAGAGGCATTCCGGGCGGAAATCAGCCATTCCGGGCAACTGTTGGCTTGAAAAAAATGGACAACTTTACCATGATGCAAATAGATTTCTTTACTGGCTGTCGCCTGTTTAATTGCCTGAATAATCGGTGACGGCGATAACAACTTCATCACTGCCCAGTCGTACCCCGCCGGCGCCCAATAATTGAAAAACACATTATCCATATCCTGCTCAAATGGCACAGCAGGGATGACATCATCTTCATTAACATGACGATAGTGGATAATAGAAGACAATTCTTCTACCGCACTGCGAGTTAATGTTCGCGGCATCCCATAACTGTAGAGACAAGGATTATGTTCTTTCAGTTGTGCGCTATGCAATAATGCCAGCGCGCCTCCGAGACTATGACCACAAATAAATAACAGTTTGTTTTTAACTAAATCTGAGATATCGCTGAATACTGTTGTAACTTTAGTTTCTTCACTCGGAACTGTTAGTTTCCCAACTAGACTGAATGCCTCCCAAAACCCTTTATGCACTTTACCATGATGAATAAACTCGCTGCACAACGCTTTTTCATCAGCGCAACTTAAAGCCAATGGCTGGAAAGTGGCATCAGTCAGGTAATTATCCAGGCTAACGGTTCCCCGCCAACTAATAATCATATCTTTCTTACTGGCAGCATAAAACAGTTTGGTATCACCCTGCTTATTGTTCCCTGCTTGTGAATCAATAAACTCTACCCGGGTATAACGTTCACTAAATGGCACATCACACACTACAGGAGTCGCCGATGCTTTTTCCACCTGATAAGGCAGCTTCGAGACATCCACCATTTGCCGGTTAAAAAAGTGAAGTACAGAACCTTCAACATCGACATCCCCATCAGCATAGGCCAGTACGCTCATCAAGCACTGGTTATAAGCATTCACAATGGAATACTCCTTCTGATGATGTAGCAGTAAAACCCAGGCTCGAAAAGGACATATTTCTAGCACATACCGGCGATTTAACGGATGAACCTGATAACCTTTTGGTTCCGGGTCAGGGAAGTGATAGGGAGGTGGAATATCTTTAGAATCTTTCCAATCTTTAATCACCGGCAACCCATCACTAATCTGCCCGATAGTCACATAGCGATATTGATAGCCTTCGGCTTCCGCTTTCGGTTTTACTACCGAAGCCTCTTCACCGCGTATTTCTCGCAACGGACGCTGCTCCATTTCGTCGGCCAGTGGTTGGGCGCTGATATACAACGTTACCGGATGAGGCAACAGATCCTCTTCTCTGAGCACACCGAAACCGTCGGTTGTCCCCTGGCGTACATAACCTGGGGTTCCGCGACTGATCAGGCGATAAGGCATGTTGACCAGCGGTTTTCCCTGTTCATCCACCAGCTGAAATTCCACCCAGTTTTTCAAAAACCGTTTACAATCAAGACACAAGCGTGGATCTGATATACCCATTAGTTTTACTTCCTTCTTTTAACGTTACATATGTAAGCACGCAGACCCCACGTCATGCGTTGAAAGTCTCACAAGATTTCCCCGCCCGGCTATCAATCACCTTCATCAGCATCAATGTCCTGTCAGGAATAGCCGTGATTGATTGCGTCACCAAAGAAACAAGATAGTAAAAATCCTATTACCACAGATAAGAAACACCGCTTATACCGTGAGTAATAGCAAGTTGAACGACAGGAAGACGAAATGTATCCCCATCGATTAATCCCTTTGAATAAGGGAACAGGAGTTGAAAGTTCCGTCATATTGTCCATATGACGGAACTCAAGTTATGATTATTAAACCAGCACCAAATAGCAAGAAAAATTTTCATTTTTTTAAATTTACAAAAAGTAGATTTTGTAACAAAGTGTTACAAATTCAAAAAAAGATTAAGTTATTGTAAATATAATGGCGGGTGCAATGACCAAAATACCCCATTGTCAAAAGAAGCAATCCACGATATATAAAAAAATCTGGCCTTTACTGATTTTCCACATCCAGTTTTGAGCAAAAAACAATTGCAAATTTTTCGGCTGCTTTTTTTGCAACAGCTATTTCAAGAAAACAGTGACATAGTGATTACCCTCATCTTCCTGTAGAACGGAATCACTCTCTTATTGTATTGATGATACAGAGATCACACGGATGTTTCATTTACCTTATGATTTAAAAGGAATAAACATGAACTCATACGTGAAAGAGATACCTGATGTATTACAAAGCCAATATGGTATTAATTGTCTGACAGATATTTGCCACTATTCTTTTAATGAATTCCGTCAGCAAGTCTCTGATCATCTCTCCTGGTCAGAGACCAACCGCTTATATCGTGATGCACAACAGGAACAAAAAGAGAATCAATTATATGAAGCACATATTCTTAAACGCGCTAACCCGCAGTTGCAAAATGCAGTGCACCTCGGTATTACCCTCCCTCATGCTGAATTGCGAGGCTATAATAATGAATTCGGTGGCCGAGCCAGCCAATATGTGGCGCCGGGTTCGGTTTCTTCTATGTTCTCCCCCGCGGCTTATTTAACTGAACTCTATCGTGAAGCACGTAATTTACATGCCGGCGACTCCGTTTATCATCTGGATGAACGCCGCCCAGATCTCCAATCAATGACGCTCAATCAGCAAAATATGGATACCGAGCTTTCCACTCTTTCTCTATCCAATGAAATTTTGTTGAAAGGGATTAAAGCTAATCAGACTAATCTGGACAACGATACTAAAGTGATGGAAATGTTATCCACTTTCCGTCCTTCCGGTACAATACCTTATCATGACGCTTATGAAAATGTACGTAAAGCTATCCAATTACAAGATCCGAAACTTGAACAATTTCAGAAATCACCGGCGGTCGCCGGATTAATGCATCAAGCTTCATTATTAGGAATTAATAACTCTATCTCACCAGAACTGTTTAATATTCTGACGGAAGAGATTACCGAAGCTAACGCAGAGGAAATTTATAAACAGAACTTTGGCGAAATAGATCCTGCCTGGCTGGCAATGCCGGAATATCTGAAAAGTTATTATAATCTTAGTGATGAAGAGCTCAGCCAATTTATTCGTAAATATCCCAATAATGAACTGAATACTCAGAAAGTACATTTACTAAAAATCAATAAAATTTTTTTATTATCACAAGCCGTGAATCTGCCGCTTTTAAAGTTAGATGAAATTATTCCAGAACAGAACATTACCCCAACAGTATTAGGGAAAATATTTCTAGTTAAATATTATATGCAGAAATACAATATTGATACGGAAACTGCCTTAATACTATGTAATGATTCCATTTCACAATATTCCTATAGTAATCAACCTAGTCAATTTGATCGCCTATTTAATACCCCGCCACTCAACGGGCAATATTTTACTACTGGAAATATCGATATTGACTTAAGTTTGAACAGTGCCGATAACTGGCACAAAGCAGTACTTAAACGTGCTTTTAATGTCGATGATATTTCTCTTTATCGTTTGCTCCATATTGCCAATCATAACAATACCGATGGAAAAATTGTTAATAATATAAAAAATCTTTCCAATCTTTATATGACTAAATTACTGGCAGATATTCACCAATTAACGATTGATGAACTCTATTTATTACTGATGACTATCGATGAAGATAAGATAAATTTATATGACATTGATGATAAAGAGCTTGAGAAACTCATAAATAAACTCGATACCCTAAGCAGTTGGCTGCATACACAAAAGTGGAGTGTTTATCAGTTATTTTTAATGACTACTACCAACTATGACAAAACGCTAACGCCTGAAATTCAAAACCTACTAAACACGGTCTACAATGGTTTGCAGAATTTTGATAAAGAGAAAACAGATCTTCTGGCTGCCATAGCACCTTATATTGCGGCAGCTCTACAATTACCATCTGAAAATATTGCACATTCTATTCTTCTCTGGGCTGATAAGATAAAACCAAGCGAAGATAAAATAACAGCAGAAAAATTTTGGATCTGGTTACAAAATAGGGGAATTTTAGAATTATCAAAACCGCCAGAAATGCAGGAGCAAATTATCCAGTACTGCCACTGTCTGGCACAATTGACAATGATTTATCGTTCTTCCGGCATTAATGAAAACGCGTTCCGTCTATTTATCGAAAAGCCAACTATTTTTGGCATCCCTGATGAACCAAATAAAGCGACACCAGCCCATAATGCACCAACATTAATCACCCTAACCCGCTTTGCCAATTGGGTTAATTCTCTAGGTGAAAAAGCCTCCCCTATTCTAACTGCTTTTGAAAATAAAACCTTAACCGCAGAACAATTAGCTAACGCCATGAATCTTGATGCTAATTTACTGGAACAAGCCAGTATTCAGGCACAAAATTATGAGCAGGTTACTAAAGAAAATACATTCTCCAATTGGCAATCCATCGATATTATTCTGCAATGGACCAATATAGCCAGTAATTTAAATATCTCCCCACAAGGTATTTGCCCTCTGATAGCATTAGATTATATAAAATCGGCTCAAAAAACGCCGACTTATTCCCAATGGGAAAACGCAGCTATGGCATTAACTGCCGGGCTAGACAGCCAGCAAACTAATACTCTACACGCATTTCTGGAAGAATCTCGCAGTACCGCATTAAGCAACTATTATATTGGCAAGATTGCTAACCGGGCAGCATCAATTAAAAGCCGTGACGATCTATACCAATATTTACTGATTGATAATCAAGTTTCCGCTGAAATAAAAACTACACGTATTGCCGAAGCCATCGCCAGTATCCAATTGTACGTCAACCGGGCGCTGGAAAATGTAGAAACCCATGCCGTTTCTGATGTTATAACCCGTCAATTTTTTATCGATTGGGATAAATATAATAAACGTTACAGCACTTGGGCTGGCGTTTCACAATTAGTTTACTATCCCGAAAATTATATCGATCCGACGATGCGTATCGGACAAACGAAAATGATGGATACGCTATTGCAATCCGTCAGCCAGAGCCAATTAAATGCCGATACGGTAGAAGATGCATTTAAATCTTACCTGACCTCGTTTGAACAAGTCGCTAATTTGGAAGTCATTAGTGCTTATCATGACAATGTTAATAATGACCAAGGGCTGACCTACTTTATTGGACATAGCAAAACAGAAGTTAATCAGTATTATTGGCGCAGCGTCGATCACAGTAAATTCAACGACGGTAAATTCTCTGCTAATGCCTGGAGTGAATGGCACAAAATTGACTGCGCAATTAATCCCTACCAAAGCACCATTCGACCAGTTATCTACAAATCCCGCTTATATCTAATTTGGTTAGAACAAAAGGAAACAGCTAAACAAAAGGAGGATAATAAAGTCATTACTGACTATCACTATGAATTA
Organism: Photorhabdus hindustanensis; assembly: GCF_002968995.1. Classification (NCBI taxonomy): domain Bacteria; kingdom Pseudomonadati; phylum Pseudomonadota; class Gammaproteobacteria; order Enterobacterales; family Morganellaceae; genus Photorhabdus; species Photorhabdus hindustanensis. The sequence goes on along the minus strand of NZ_PUWT01000031.1, from coordinate 21,530 downwards.
AAATTGGCTCATATTCGTTATGATGGTACCTGGAATGTGCCAATCACTTTTGATGTAAATGAAAAAATACTAGCTTTAAAACTGACAAAATCTCAAGCTACCGGACTCTATTGCTCAGGTTATCAAGGGGAAGATACCTTGCTGGTGATGTTTTATAGCAAAAAAGATAAATTGGATGATTATAAAGCGGATAATAAGGACAATGAAACTCTAGGATTATATATTTTCTCTGATATGTCTTCCAAAGATATGACCAATGAACAATGTGACTCTTATCGAAATAACGGTTATACACATTTCGATACTAATAGCGTTATAAGAATAAATAACCGCTATGCAGAGGATTATGAAATTCCTTCATTGATCAATCATAGCAATAGCCATGATTGGGGGGAGTATAATCTCAGCCAAGTATATGGCGGTAATATAGTTATCAACTATGAAGTTGCATCAAGTGATTTAAAAGTCTATATTTCACCAAAGTTAAGAATAATTCATGATGGAAAAGAAGGACGAGAACGTATTCAATGCGATCTGATAAAAAAATATGGTAAACCAGGTGATAAGTTTATTATTTATCCATTTCTGAATGTCAATACGCATTGGGCATCAAATAAAAAGCTCATCTATCCTGTTTATCAATATCGTGGAAATGTCACCAATAATAATAAAGGCAGATTATTATTTTTTCGAGATAATACAACTGACAAGGTAAAAGCCTTTCTTCCCACGATTAAAAAAGAGTTATACTCAGAAAATACCAATAGCAACTATGGCTATATTGATACGTCTGATGACGAATCTTTATTTAAACAATATTTCTATATGGAGGATAAAGCAGGTGGTATTTCCACCGATGTTGGGGAATCAATAAATATCAACACAATAATTTCTCCTGAAAAGGTTAAAGTCACAATTAAAGCTGGCAAAGAATACTCTCTTACAGCGAATAAAGATGTCTCCGTTCAGCCATCATCCAGTTTTGAAGAAATGTGTTACCAATTTAATACTCTCGAAATAGAGGGTTCTAATTTGAAATTTATTAATAACTCAGCCAATATTGATGTCACTTTTATCGCATTGGCAGAGGATGGGAGAAAACTAGGTTATGAAAGTTTCAGTATCCCAGTTACCCGAAAGGTTAAAACCGATAACGCGCTAACTCTTTTTCATAATGAAAATGGCGCTCAATATATGCAATGGGGAGCTTATCGTATTCGTCTTAATACGCTATTTGCTCGCCAATTAGTTGAACGCGTCACTACCGGTATTGACACAATTCTAAGTATGGAAACTCAGAATATTCAGGAACCATCGTTAGGAAAAGGATTCTTTGTTAAATTCACTCTTCCTAAATACGATCAAAACACACATGGCAATGAGTGCTGGTTTAAAATTCATATAGGGAATATTGATGGTGATACTGCAATGCGGCCATATTACCAATGGGTATTAATAAACACCGAAACCAGTGTCGTTCTTTTTGTTCCTTATGATAAACAATCTTATACCAATGAAGGTGTTAGATTAGGGGTTGAATACAAGAAAATATTCTATCAAGGCAACTGGGAACCCGCATTCTTCTATTTCAATGACACTCAACAGAAATTTACTCTGATTAATGATGCCGATTATGACTCAGCAATGACTCAATCAGGCGAAAGAAAAGGAGTTAAAAAATATAAAGGCTTCTTTGATGTTTCTATTCTATCCCATTATGCGGAACCAATGGACTTTAGCGGCGCTAATAGTCTCTACTTCTGGGAACTGTTCTACTATACCCCGATGCTGGTTGCTCAACGTTTGCTACATGAACAAAACTTTGATGAAGCCAACCGTTGGCTTAAATATGTCTGGAGCCCATCTGGCTATATTATTCATGGTCAAATTAAAAACTATCGCTGGAATGTGCGCCCGTTACTAGAAAATACCAGTTGGAACAGCGATCCTTTGGATTCCGTTGATCCTGACGCAGTGGCACAGCACGATCCAATGCACTACAAAGTAGCCACTTTTATGCGCACTCTCGATCTGCTAATGGCTCGTGGCGATCACGCCTATCGCCAACTGGAGCGGGATACGCTGAACGAAGCCAAAATGTGGTATATGCAGGCACTACACCTGCTCGGTAACAAACCTTATCTGCCACTGAGTTCCGCATGGAATAATCCACGTCTGGACAATGCCGCAGCCACTACCACACAAAAAGCACACGCCTACGCAATAACCTCTCTACGGCAAAGCACGCAAACACCATCATCATTATTGCGCTCCGCTAACACCTTGACTGATCTTTTCTTACCACAAATCAACGATGTCATGTTGAGCTACTGGAACAAACTGGAACTGCGTCTGTATAACTTACGTCACAATCTCTCTATCGATGGTCAACCGCTCCACCTGCCGATTTATGCCACACCAACCGATCCGAAAGCGTTACTCAGCGCCGCCGTTGCCACTTCTCAAAGTGGGGGCAAACTACCAGAGTCATTTATGTCACTGTGGCGCTTCCCGCATATGTTGGAAAATGCCCGTAGTATGGTCACTCAGCTAATACAGTTCGGCTCCACGTTGCAAAATATTATTGAACGCCAAGATGCCGAAGCCTTAAATGCTCTGCTGCAAAATCAAGCCAAAGAGCTGATGCTGACGACGCTCAGCATTCAAAACAAAACCCTTGAAGAAATAGATGCTGAAAAAACCGTGCTGGAAAAATCCAAAGCCGGAGCAAAATCGCGCTTTGATAACTACAGCAAATTATACGACGAAGATGTCAACGCCGGTGAGCGTCAAGCTCTGGATATGCGAATAGCTTCCCAAAGTATTACCTCAGGATTGAAAGGCTTGCACATGGCTGCCGCCGCACTGGAGATGGTGCCCAATATCTACGGCTTTGCCGTCGGGGGAACGCGCTTTGGGGCGATTGCCAATGCTATTGCTATTGGTGGCGGTATCGCCGCAGAAGGTTTGTTAATTGAAGCGGAGAAAGTCTCGCAATCTGAAATATGGCGCCGTCGCCGTCAAGAGTGGGAAATCCAGCGTAATAATGCCGACGCAGAGATGAAACAAATCGATGCTCAACTTAAATCACTAACGGTACGCCGTGAAGCGGCGGTATTACAGAAAACCAGCCTAAAAACTCAACAGGAACAAACTCAAGCGCAACTAGCCTTCCTGCAACGAAAATTCAGCAATCAAGCGCTGTATAATTGGTTACGTGGTCGGTTAGCAGCCATTTACTTCCAATTTTACGATTTAGTCGTCGCCCGTTGTTTAATGGCGGAACAAGCTTACCGTTGGGAAACTAATGATAACTCCGCACGCTTTATTAAACCGGGAGCCTGGCAGGGAACCTATGCCGGCTTGCTCGCCGGAGAAACCTTAATGTTGAATCTGGCACAAATGGAAGACGCGCACCTGAAACAAGAACAACGAGCACTGGAAGTGGAACGCACGGTTTCTCTGGCGCAGGTGTACCAATCCTTAGGGGAAAAAAGCTTTGCATTAAAAGATAAAATTGAAGCGTTACTACAAGGAGGTAAAGAGACTTCCGCCGGTAACGACGGCAATCAATTGAAATTAACCAACAATACGCTATCCGCGACGCTAACCCTGCAAGATCTGAAACTCAAAGATGACTACCCGGAAGAGATGCAGTTAGGTAAAACACGCCGTATTAAACAAATTAGCGTCTCCTTACCGGCACTGCTAGGACCATATCAAGATGTACAGGCAGTTCTGTCTTATGGTGGCGGCGCCGCTGGATTAGCTAAAGGTTGCAAAGCCTTGGCGGTCTCCCACGGCCTGAATGACAACGGTCAGTTCCAACTCGACTTTAACGATGGCAAATTCCTGCCGTTTGAAGGGATCGATATTAATGACAAGGGAACATTTACGCTAAGCTTCCCCAATGCCACCAGTAAACAAAAATCAATATTACAGATGCTGAACGATATTATTCTGCACATTCGTTACACTATTCTCGAATAACTATCACCCGTAACAGGTCCTAATCAGGACCTGTTATTAAAATTCATCTTACATGCCAATGTTATTTCAAGTACCTGAATAGAAAAATTATCCCTATTATGTAAAAGGACTGAATGCAATTAACATAACAAAGGAAGTAAATATGGAAAACATTGACCCAAAACTTTATCACCATACGCCTACCGTCAGTGTTCACGATAACCGTGGACTAGCTATCCGTAATATTAGTTTTCACCGCACTACCGCAGAAGCAAATACCGATACTCGAATTACTCGCCATCAATATAATGTCGGTGGATATTTGAACCAAAGCATTGATCCTCGCCTGTATGACGCCAAACAGACTAGCAACACAATACAACCGAATTTTATCTGGCAACATAATTTGACCGGCAATATCCTGCGAACAGAGAGCGTCGATGCCGGCCGAACGATTACCCTCAACGATATTGAAGGTCGCCCGGTGTTGACCATCAATGCAACCGGCGTCCGCCAAAACCATCGCTACGAAGATAACACCCTGCCCGGTCGCCTGCTCGCTATCACCGAACAAGGGCAGGCAGAAGAGAAAACGACCGAGCGTCTCATATGGGCCGGCAATACGCAGCAAGAAAAAGACCACAACCTTGCCGGTCAGTGTGTCCGCCATTACGATACCGCTGGACTCACTCAACTCAACAGCCTTGCTCTGACCGGCGCCGTTTTATCGCAATCTCAACAACTACTTACCGATAACCAGGATGCCGACTGGACAGGTGAAGACCAGAGCCTCTGGCAACAAAAACTGAGTAGTGATGTCTATACCACCCAAAGTAACACTGATGCCACCGGGGCTTTACTTCTCCAGACCGATGCCAAAGGCAACATTCAGCGGCTGGCCTATGATGTGGCCGGGCAGCTAAAAGGGAGTTGGTTAACACTCAAAGGCCAAGCTGAACAGGTGATTATCAAATCGCTAACCTACTCTGCCGCCGGGCAAAAATTACGTGAAGAGCACGGTAACGGGGTTGTCACTGAATACAGCTACGAACCGGAAACCCAACGGCTTATTGGTATCACCACCCGCCGTCTGTCAGATGCCAACGTATTGCAAGATTTACGCTATCAATATGATCCGGTAGGCAATGTCATTAGTATCCGTAATGATGCGGAAGCCACTCGCTTTTGGCGCAATCAGAAAGTAGCCCCGGAGAATAGCTATACCTACGATTCCCTGTATCAGCTTATCAGCGCCGCCGGGCGCGAGATGGCGAATATAGGTCAGCAAAGCAGCCAACTCCCCTCCCCGGCGCTACCTTCCGATAACAATACCTACACCAACTATACTCGCACTTATACTTATGACCGTGGCGGCAATTTGACGAAAATTCAGCATAGTTCACCGGCCACACAAAATAACTACACGACGAATATAACGGTTTCAAATCGCAGCAACCGCGCGGTACTCAGCACATTGACCACAGATCCAACTCAAGTCGATGCCTTATTTGACGCGGGAGGCCATCAAACCAGCATGTTATCCGGTCAAGCTTTAATATGGACACCACGAGGTGAATTGAAACAAGCCAACAGTGCCGCAGGAAATGAATGGTATCGCTACGATAGTAACGGCATACGCCAGCTAAAAGTGAATGAACAACAAAATATCCCGCAGCAACAAAGGGTAACTTATCTACCGGGGCTGGAACTACGTACAACCCAGAACAACGCCACAACAACAGAAGAATTATACGTTGTCACACTCGGTAAAGCCGGTCGCGCACAGGTCCGAGTATTGCACTGGGAGAGCGGTAAACCAGCAGATATTAATAACAATCAGCTTCGTTACAGCTACGATAATCTTATTGGTTCCAGCCAACTTGAATTAGATAGCGACGGACAAATTATCAGTGAAGAAGAATATTATCCATTTGGTGGTACAGCGCTGTGGGCGGCAAGGAACCAAACCGAAGCCAGCTATAAAACCATTCGTTATTCAGGTAAAGAGCGGGATGCTACCGGGCTGTATTATTACGGCTACCGTTATTACCAACCGTGGGCGGGCAGATGGTTAAATGCAGACCCAGCAGGAACCATCGATGGGCTGAATTTATATCGCATGGTAAGAAATAATCCGGTGACGCAATTTGATGTTCAGGGATTAGCACCAGCCAACAGAACAGAAGAAGCGATAATAAAACAGGGTTCCTTTACAGGAATGGAAGAAGCGGTTTATAAAAAAATGGCAAAACCTCAAACTTTCAGACGTCAAAGGGCTATTGCTGCCCAAACAGAGCAAGAATCCCATGAATTATTGACGAGCAAACCCGATGTCAATACCAGCCTAATTAAAGATTACACCACGGATAGCTCACAAATTAATACCGCGATAAGGGAAAACCATATTACTACGGCAGTACAAAACTTAGATTCCACATTATCTGCCCTGCAAGATAGACAAACGCGTGTAACTTATCGGGTGATGACCTATGTGGATAATTCCACTCCCTCACCCTGGCATTCCCCACAGGAAGGAAATAGCATCAACGTTGGTGATATTGTTTCAGATAATGCTTATCTATCAACATCGGCCCATCGTGGTTTTATGAGTTTTACTCACCCAAAAGAAAACAGTGAAACTCGATACGTCAAAATGGCATTTTTAACGAATGCAGGTGTCAATGTGGCAGCAAAATCTAGATATAATAACGAAAGTGGGGAGCAAGTATTTAAAATGGATTTAGATGATTCGAGGAAAGGCTTCGTTGAAAAATTGAAAATAAGAGCCAGTGGACCAGAAGCGGGGCAAGCGGAAATACTATTCCCCAGAGAAACACCGTTCGAAGTTGTTTCAATGAAACATCAAGGCAGAGATACCTATGTATTATTGCAAGATATTAATCCATCAGCTATCGCTCATAGAAATGTACGTAACACTTACACCGGTAATTTCAAATCATCCAGTGCAAATTAAATTGGGAAAATAGTGATTAATTAATATAACAACAAACAATCCCCTGAGTTTTTATTCAGGGGATTTAACAATCCACCATCTTTAAGTATTTAACCTCAAACCATAAGAAGAAATTTATTTCATCATTTTCTCATTTCTCTTATTGTATTAAACACCATTAACATTTCATTAATTTAGATCCGTCATTTAATTAACCTAATAATAAATAACTATTCAAGATAACCTTTAAACAATCAAATCGGAAATCAACAAATTCAATGGCTCTTTATATTTACGCCTGAGAGTATAAGCACAATATCTCACTGACGGCGTTGGACACGATTTAAAATTCAAAAAGGTAATCCCTTGATGAAGGTGAGTAGAACAGAGTACTTCATTCGGTGTCATTAAACTTATCGCCACCCCCGATCTCACTAAATCCAACCGATGAGTAAAATCAGGGACAGTTAGCAAGGTTAAATTTCGGTACTCAGGCAGATAATTCAGCGAAATAAAATTGTCACATTGTTTAAAGAAAGCACTATTATGTTGAGCCAAAGGCAGTGTATATATAATATCATCAGCATGACTTTCCGCTGCTAAAATATCATTCGCGATAGCAAGGCGCAGAATCTGATAAGCTCCGTCTATTCTGATAATATCATCGTTATCAGGATAATGTTCAGTGGTCACATAGATGGTTATCTCGCCTTTCATTAAAGCAGAAAATATTGTCTCTTTTCTTGCCGAATCATCAATAATGAAATGATTTTTTATGTCAATATCGCGATAATGATAACGTTGAACCGCCCTTTTTATCACTTCCGGGATTTTATTAATATATTCTCCACTGGTCCCAATAACCAGTTTTCCCACGTTTGCTAATTTCTCGCTTCTGCGGTAATGCCAATTATCCTCAACTCGTTGAATTCTCTCATAACACGGTAATAGCTCCTGATATAAGGCCATCCCTTCATCAGTCAATTTGGTCCTTCCCGGCAACCTTTCAAACAGTTGACAGCCCACACGTTGTTCCAATTGATATATGATCCTACTTAGGGGGGAAGGAGTAATACAAAGCGTATCCGCTGCTAAAGTGAATGACTCTTTTTTCGCTGATTCCATAAAATACTTCAAGTGCTTTGAACAAAATAGCATCATATATCCTTCTATTCTAATTAATTGTTCCATCCAAAATAGAATGGAATATTAACAATGAAACATTACAACAACTTTTCTTCTTTGCATTATTTAACATTGAAGTGTGTATTAACTGAGATTGAGTTTTATCATCTTTATTCTTAGCAGTTATCAAACATTTTTTATTATTGTTGCAAAATAAACGTAATTCACCCTTAAATCACAATAATAATTCTAAATAAATGTCACATGTTATTATTAAGAAAAAACAGGCAATATTAACCATTTAATTAGATATTTCAATTGGTTGACAAAACATCCATAATGTTCAATATAAAATAATCACAGATTTAACATCAAGTAAATTATACAATCTATATTCACCATCACTGAACTTTACCCTGCTCTCACAGTTCATTATGTGAACAACAAAGCGCCATTTCCATTCAACGCTTATTAGAAAGTCAGTTGCAAATTTTGCAGCTGCTTTTTTTGCAACAGCTATTTAAACAAAACAATGAGATAGTGATTCTCTGAGAGATCAAGATTAGGTTTATCTGTTACTCGCAAACTATTTCATATCTCAGCGATTTCTCAAAACCTATCTTTGATTATCCCTTCTTCCGATGGAACGGAATCACTCTCTTATTGATCCATGATGTAAAAGCAACAAGGCTGTTTCATTTACTTTATGATTTACAAGGAATAAATATGAACGAGTCTGTAAAAGAGATACCTGATGTATTAAAAAGCCAGTGTGGTTTTAATTGTCTGACAGATATTAGCCACAGCTCTTTTAACGAATTTCGCCAGCAAGTATCCGAGCACCTCTCTTGGTCCGAAACACACGACTTATATCATGACGCACAACAGGCACAAAAGGATAATCGCCTGTACGAAGCGCGTATTCTCAAACGCGCCAATCCCCAATTACAAAATGCGGTGCATCTTGCCATTCTCGCTCCCAATGCTGAATTGATAGGCTATAACAGTCAATTTGGCGACAGAGCCAGTCAATATGTTGCGCCGGGTACCGTTTCTTCCATGTTCTCCCCTGCCGCTTATTTGACTGAACTCTATCGTGAAGCACGCGATTTACACGCAAGTGACTCCGTTTATTATCTGGATACCCGCCGCCCAGATCTCAAATCAATGGCACTCAGTCAGCAAAATATGGATACAGAATTATCCACCCTCTCTTTATCCAATGAGCTGTTATTGGAAAACCTTAAAACTGAATCTAAACTGGAAAATTATACTAAAGTGATGGAAATGCTCTCCACTTTCCGTCCTTCCGGCGCAACGCCTTATCATGATGCTTATGAAAATGTGCGTAAAATTATTCAGCTACAAGATCCCGGACTTGAGCAATTCAATGCGTCACCGGCAATTGCCGGGCTGATGCATCAAGCTTCCCTACTAGGTATTAACGCTTCAATCTCACCTGAATTGTTTAATATTCTGACGGAGGAGATTACCGAAGGTAACGCAGAGGAACTTTATAAGAAAAACTTCGGTAATATCGAACCGGCCTCACTGGCTATGCCCGAATACCTTAAACGCTATTACAATTTAAGTGATGAAGAACTCAGCCAGTTTATTGGTAAAGCCAGCAATTTTGGTCAACAGGAATATAGCAATAACCAACTTATTATTCCGGTAGTCAACAGCAGTGATGGCACGGTTAAGGTATATCGGCTCACCCGAGAATATACAACAAATGCCTATCAAGTGGACGTGGAGCTTTTTCCCTTCGGTGGTGAAAATTATCGGTTAGATTATAAATTCAAAAATTTTTATAATGCCTCTTATTTATCCATCAAGCTAAATGATAAAAGAGAACTTGTTCGAACTGAAGGCGCCCCTCAAGTCAATATAGAATACTCCGCAAATATCACATTAAGTACCGCTGATATTAGTCAACCTTTTGAAATTGGCCTGACACGAGTCCTTCCTTCCGGTTCTTGGGCATATGCCGCCGCAAAATTTACCGTTGAAGAGTATAACCAATACTCTTTTTTGCTAAAACTCAATAAAGCGATTCGTCTATCCCGTGCGACAGAATTGTCACCTACTATTCTGGAAGGCATTGTACGCAGTGTTAATCCACAACTGGATATCAACACAGAAGTATTAGGTAAAGTTTTTCTAACTAAATATTATATGCAACGTTATGCTATTAATGCTGAAACTGCCTTAATACTATGCAATGCCCCTATTTCACAACGTTCATATGATAATCAACCTAGCCAATTTGATCGCCTGTTTAATACGCCATTACTGAACGGCCAATATTTTTCTACCGGCGATGAGGAGATTGATTTAAATTCAGGTAGCACCGGTGATTGGCGTAAAACTGTACTTAAGCGTGCATTTAATATCGATGATGTCTCGTTCTATCGGCTGCTTAAAATTACCGACCATGATAATAAAGATGGAAAAATTAAAAATAACCTAAAGAATCTTTCCAATTTATATATTGGTAAATTACTGGCAGATATTCATCAATTAACCATTGATGAACTAGATTTATTACTGGTTGCCGTAGGTGAAGGAAAAACTAATTTATCCGCTATCAGTGATAAACAGTTGGCTACCCTGCTCAGAAAACTCAATACTATTACCGGCTGGTTACATACACAGAAGTGGAGCGTGTTCCAGCTATTTATCATGACCTCCACCAGCTATAACACAACGCTAACGCCTGAAATTAAGAATCTACTGGATACCGTCTACCACGGTTTACAAGGTTTTGATAAAGACAAAGCAGATTTGCTACATGTCATGGCGCCCTATATTGCGGCCACCTTGCAATTATCATCGGAAAATGTCGCCCACTCGGTACTCCTTTGGGCAGATAAGTTACAGCCCGGCGACGGCGCAATGACAGCGGAAAAATTCTGGGACTGGTTGAATACTAAGTATACGCCGGGTTCATCGGAAGCCGTAGAAACGCAGGAACAGATCGTTCAGTATTGTCAGGCTCTGGCACAATTGGAAATGGTTTACCATGCCACCGGTATCAACGAAAACGCCTTCCGTCTGTTTGTGACAAAATCAGAGATGTTTGGCGCTTCAACTGGCGCGGCGCCTGCGCATGACGCCCTTTCATTGATCATGCTGACGCGTTTTGCGGATTGGGTGAACGCACTAGGTGAAAAAGCCTCCTCGGTGTTAGCGGCATTTGAAGCTAACGCATTAACGGCGGAACAACTGGCTGATGCCATGAATCTTGACGCTAATTTGCTGTTACAAGCCAGTACTCAAGCACAAAACCATCAACATCTTCCTCCCGTGACGCAAGAAAATGCGTTCTCCTGTTGGACATCTATCGATACTATCCTGCAATGGGTTAATATCGCACAACAATTGAATGTCGCCCCCCAGGGCGTTTCCGCTTTGGTCGGGCTGGATTATATTCAATCAATGAAAGAGACACCGACCTATGCCCAGTGGGAAAACGCGGCAGGCGTATTAACCGCCGGGTTGAATTCACAACAGGCCAATACATTACACGCTTTTCTGGGTGAATCTCGCAGTGCCGCATTAAGCACCTACTATATCCGTCAAATTGCCAAGGCAGCGGCAGCCATTAAAAGCCGTGATGATCTGTATCAATACTTACTGATTGATAATCAGGTTTCCGCGGCAATCAAAACCACCCGGATCGCCGAAGCCATTGCCAGTATTCAACTGTACGTCAACCGGGCATTGGAAAATGTAGAAGAAAATGCCAATTCGGGGGTTATCAGCCGTCAATTCTTTATCGACTGGGACAAATACAATAAACGCTACAGCACTTGGGCAGGCGTTTCTCAATTAGTTTACTACCCGGAAAACTATATTGATCCGACCATGCGTATCGGACAAACCAAAATGATGGACGCATTACTGCAATCCGTCAGCCAAAGCCAGTTAAACGCCGATACCGTCGAAGACGCCTTTATGTCTTATCTGACATCGTTTGAACAGGTAGCTAATCTTAAAGTTGTTAGTGCATATCACGATAATATTAATAACGATCAAGGGCTGACCTATTTTATTGGACTCAATGAAACTGATGCCGGTGAATACTATTGGCGCAGTGTCGATCACAGTAAATTCAGCGACGGTAAATTCGCGGCTAATGCCTGGAGCGAGTGGCACAAAATTGATTGTCCAATTAACCCTTATAAAAGCACTATCCGTCCAGTGATATATAAATCCCGCCTGTATCTGCTCTGGTTGGAACAAAAGGAGATAACCAAACAGACAGGAAATAGTAAAGATGGCTATCAAACTGAAACGGATTATCGTTATGAACTGAAATTGGCACATATCCGCTATGACGGTACTTGGAATACGCCAATCACCTTTGATGTCAATAAAAAAATATCCGAGCTAAAACTGGAAAAAAATAGAGCGCCAGGACTCTATTGTGCCGGTTATCAGGGTGAAGATACGTTGCTGGTGATGTTTTATAACCAGCAAGACACACTAGATAGTTATAAAACCGCTTCAATGCAAGGGCTATATATCTTTGCCGATATGGCATCCAAAGATATGACCTTAGAACAGAGCAATGTTTATCGGGATAATAGCTATCAACAATTTGATACTAATAGTGTCAGAAGAGTGAATAACCGCTATGCCGAAAATTATGAAATCCCTTCATCAGTAAATAGCAATAACAGTTATGGCAGAGGAAAATATAACCTCAGTATGGTGCATGGTGGAGATATTCCCATTATCCGTTACCAAGCATCATCAAGTGATTTAAAAATCCACATTTCACCTAAGCTAAGAATTACCCATGAAGGAGCTGATGAGCGGACACGTCATCAATGTGATCTGATAAAAAAATATGGCAAACTGGGTGATAAATTTATTATCTACACCAATCTGAGTGTCAATACACAATGGACATCAAATAAAAAGTTAATATACCCGGTTTATCAATATAGTGGAAACGCTACTAATAATAGAGAAAATAGATTACTGTTTTATCGGGATAACCAAATTGGTAAAGTAAGTGTCTTTCTTCCTAATTGGGGACAAAGCCTATATTCAGAAGTTACCAATAGTAATAACGGCTATATTATAGATACTTCTAATCAAGAACCTTTATTTAAGCAATATCTCTATATGGAGGACACAAATAATGGATTCCGCATTATTGCTACTGATGTCTATAACGCAGAAGAGATCAAAACTGCAATTCCTGCTGCAAAAGTTAAGGTAACTGTGAAGGCTGGTAGCAAAGAGTACGAACTTACCGCAGATAAAAATGTCTCCATTCAGCCATCACCTAGCTTTGATGAAATGAATTATCAATTTAATGCCCTTGAAATAGACGGTTCTGGTCTAAATTTTATTAACAATTCAGCCAGTATTGATGTCACCTTTACCGCATTTGCGGAGGATGGCCGCAAACTGGGTTATGAAAGTTTCAGTATTCCTGTTACCCGCAAGGTAAGTACCGATAATGCCCTGACCTTGCACCATAATGAAAATGGTGCGCAATATATGCAATGGCAAGCCTATCGTACTCGCCTGAATACTCTATTTGCCCGTCAGTTGATTGCACGGGCTACTACCGGAATCGACACGATTCTGAGTATGGAAACTCAGAATATTCAGGAACCCATGATGGGAATTGGGGCTTACGTGGAATTAGTTATGGATAAATATGATCCAGAAATCCACGGCGCCAATAAATCTTTTACACTCCTCAATTACGATATTTTTAAATCTGGTGATAAGTTCCCTATTTATCAAGGGACATTAAGCGATACTGCACCAACAAAAATCCAATTATTCTTACCTCGCTTTGATGATGCTCATGGAAATAAAGACAATCTCTATGTTTATGCGGTTTATCAAAAACAGGAAACAAATGCTATCCGCTTTGTTAAAAAGGATAATAATGAACTCGCTACATTCGACACGACCTATAAGAATGGCACTTTCCTAGGACTTGCATCAGCCAGAGTCGTGCCTACTTTCACAGAACCAATGGATTTCAGCGGCGCTAACAGCCTCTATTTCTGGGAACTGTTCTACTATACCCCGATGCTGGTTGCTCAACGTTTGCTGCATGAACAAAACTTTGATGAAGCCAACCGCTGGCTGAAATATGTCTGGAGTCCATCCGGTTATATTGTCCACGGCCAGATTCAGAACTACCAGTGGAACGTCCGCCCGTTACTGGAAGACACCAGTTGGAACAGTAATCCTTTGGATTCTGTCGATCCTGACGCGGTAGCACAACACGATCCAATGCACTACAAAGTTTCAACTTTTATGCGCACCCTTGATCTGTTGATAGCACGCGGCGACCATGCTTATCGCCAACTGGAACGAGATACACTTAACGAAGCGAAGATGTGGTATATGCAAGCGCTGCATCTATTAGGCGACAAACCTTATCTACCGCTGAGTACGACATGGAGTGATCCACGGTTGGACAGAGCCGCGGATATGACTACCCAAAATGCTCACGACAGCGCAATCGTCGCTCTGCGGCAGAGTACACCGGCTCCTTTATCATTACGCAGCGCCAATACCCTGACCGATCTCTTCCTGCCGCAAATCAATGAAGTGATGATGAATTACTGGCAGACATTAGCTCAGAGAGTATACAACCTGCGTCATAACCTCTCTATCGACGGCCAGCCGCTATATCTGCCAATCTATGCCGCACCGGCGGACCCGAAAGCGTTACTCAGCGCCGCCGTCGCCACTTCCCAAGGTGGAGGCAAACTGCCGGAATCATTTATGTCCCTGTGGCGTTTCCCGCACATGCTGGAAAATGCGCGCGGCATGGTTAGCCAGCTCACCCAGTTCGGCTCCACGTTACAAAATATTATCGAACGTCAGGACGCGGAAGCGCTCAATGCGTTATTACAAAATCAGGCCGCCGAGCTGATATTGACTAACCTGAGCATTCAGGACAAAACCATTGAAGAATTGGATGCCGAGAAAACGGTGTTGGAAAAATCCAAAGCGGGAGCACAATCGCGCTTTGATAGCTACAACAAACTGTACGATGAGAATATCAACGCCGGTGAAAACCAAGCCATGACGCTACGAGCGTCCGCCGCCGGGCTTACTACGGCAGTTCAGGCATCCCGTCTGGCCGGTGCGGCGGCTGATCTGGTGCCTAACATCTTCGGCTTTGCCGGTGGCGGCAGCCGTTGGGGGGCTATCGCTGAGGCGACAGGTTATGTGATGGAGTTCTCCGCGAATGTTATGAACACCGAAGCGGATAAAATTAGCCAATCGGAAACCTACCGTCGTCGCCGTCAAGAGTGGGAGATCCAGCGTAATAATGCCGAAGCGGAGCTGAAACAACTCGACGCCCAACTTAAATCGTTGGCAGTACGCCGTGAAGCCGCCGTATTGCAGAAAACCAGTCTGAAAACCCAACAAGAACAGACCCAATCTCAATTGGCCTTCCTGCAACGTAAGTTCAGCAATCAGGCGTTGTACAACTGGCTGCGTGGTCGACTGGCGGCGATTTACTTCCAGTTCTACGATTTGGCCGTCGCACGTTGTCTCATGGCAGAACAAGCTTACCGTTGGGAACTCAATGACGACTCTCGCTTCATTAAACCGGGAGCCTGGCAGGGAACCTATGCCGGTCTGCTTGCAGGTGAAACCTTGATGCTAAGCCTAGCGCAAATGGAAGACGCCCATTTGAAACGTGATAAACGCGCATTAGAGGTTGAACGCACAGTGTCGCTGGCCGAAGTTTATGCAGGATTACCAAAAGATAACGGTCCATTTTCCCTGGCTCAGGAAATTGACAAGCTGGTGAGTAAAGGTTCAGGCAGTGCCGGCAGTGGTAATAATAATTTGGCGTTCGGCGCCGGCACGGACACTAAAACCTCTTTGCAGGCATCAGTTTCATTCGCTGATTTGAAAATTCGTGAAGATTACCCGGCATCGCTTGGCAAAATTCGACGTATCAAACAGATCAGCGTCACTTTGCCCGCGCTACTGGGACCGTATCAGGATGTACAGGCAATATTGTCTTACGGCGATAAAGCCGGATTAGCTAACGGCTGTGAAGCGCTGGCAGTTTCTCACGGTATGAATGACAGCGGCCAATTCCAGCTCGATTTCAACGATGGCAAATTCCTGCCATTCGAAGGCGTCGCCATTGATCAAGGCACGCTGACACTGAGCTTCCCAAATGCATCCATGCCGGAGAAAGGTAAACAAGCCACTATGTTAAAAACCCTGAACGATATCATTTTGCATATTCGCTACACCATTAAATAACCGTCCCAACGTACTAAAACAGGCTCCGAATCGGGGCCTGTAAGGAGTTTTTATGCAGAATTCACAAACATTCAGTGTTACCGAGCTGTCATTACCCAAAGGCGGCGGAGCCATTACCGGCATGGGTGAAACATTAACACCAGCCGGGCCGAATGGCATGGCCGCCTTATCCCTGCCATTACCCATTTCCGCCGGGCGGGGTTACGCACCCTCGCTCACTCTGAATTACAACAGTGGAACCGGTAACAGCCCATTTGGTCTCGGTTGGGACTGCGGCGTCATGGCAATTCGTCGTCGCACCAGTACCGGCGTGCCGAATTACGATGAGACCGATACTTTTCTGGGGCCGGAAGGCGAAGTGTTGGTCGTAGCATTAAATGAGGCAGGTCAAGCTGATATCCGCAGTGAATCCTCATTGCAGGGCATCAATTTGGGTGCGACCTTCACCGTTACCGGTTATCGCTCCCGCCTGGAAAGCCACTTTAGCCGGTTGGAATACTGGCAACCCCAAACAACCGGCGCAACCGATTTCTGGCTGATATACAGCCCCGACGGACAGGTCCATTTACTGGGCAAAAATCCTCAGGCACGTATCAGTAATCCACTCAATGTTAACCAAACCGCGCAATGGCTGTTGGAAGCCTCAGTATCATCCCACGGTGAACAGATTTATTATCAATATCGAGCCGAAGATGAAGCAGGTTGCGAAACCGACGAGCTAGCAGCCCACCCCAGCGCAACCGTCCAGCGCTACCTGCAAACGGTACATTACGGGAACCTGACCGCCAGCGACGTTTTTCCTATGCTAAACGGAGATGACCCACTTAAATCTGGCTGGTTGTTCTGTTTAGTATTTGACTACGGTGAACGCAAAAACAGCTTATCTGAAATACCGCCGTTTAAAGCCACAAGCAACTGGCTTTGCCGAAAAGACCGTTTTTCCCGTTATGAGTACGGTTTTGAATTGCGTACTCGCCGCTTATGCCGCCAAATACTGATGTTTCACCGTCTACAAACCCTGTCTGGTCAGGCAAAGGGAGATGATGAACCTGCGCTAGTGTCGCGTCTGATACTGGATTATGACGAAAACGCGATGGTCAGTACGCTCGTTTCTGTCCGCCGGGTAGGCCATGAGGACAACAGCACCGTCACTGCGCTGCCACCACTGGAACTGGCCTATCAGCCTTTTGAGCCAGAACAAACCGCACTCTGGCAATCAATGGATGTACTGGCAAATTTCAACACCATTCAGCGCTGGCAACTGCTTGACCTGAAAGGAGAAGGCGTACCCGGTATTCTCTATCAGGATAAAAATGGCTGGTGGTATCGATCCGCCCAGCGTCAAGCAGGGGAAGAGATGAATGCGGTCACTTGGGGGAAAATGCAACTCCTTCCCATCACACCGGCTGTGCAGGATAACGCCTCACTGATGGATATTAACGGTGACGGACAACTGGACTGGGTGATTACCGGGCCGGGGCTAAGGGGCTACTACAGTCAGCACCCGGATGGTAGCTGGACACATTTTACGCCACTCAACGCTTTGCCGGTGGAATATACCCATCCACGCGCACAACTGGCGGATTTAATGGGGGCCGGACTGTCCGATTTAGTGCTAATTGGTCCCAAAAGTGTGCGCTTATATGCTAATAACCGTGATGGTTTTACCGAAGGGCGGGATGTGGTGCAATCCGGTGATATCACCCTGCCGCTACCGGGTGCCGATGCCCGTAAGTTAGTGGCATTTAGTGACGTACTGGGTTCAGGCCAAGCACATCTGGTTGAAGTGAGCGCGACTCAAGTCACCTGCTGGCCGAATCTGGGGCATGGCCGTTTTGGTCAACCAATCGTATTGCCGGGATTCAGCCAATCTGCCGCCAATTTTAATCCTGATCGAGTTCATCTGGCCGATTTGGATGGTAACGGTCCTGCCGATTTGATTTATGTTCATGCTGACCATCTGGATATTTTCAGAAATGAAAGTGGCAACGGTTTTGCAAAACCATTCACACTCCACTTTCCTGACGGCCTGCGTTTTGATGACACCTGCCAGTTACAGGTGGCCGATGTACAAGGGTTAGGCGTTGTCAGCCTGATCTTGAGCGTACCGCATATGGCGCCACATCATTGGCGCTGCGATCTGACCAACGCGAAACCGTGGTTACTCAGTGAAATGAACAACAATATGGGGGCCAATCACACCTTGCATTACCGTAGCTCTGTCCAGTTCTGGCTGGATGAAAAAGCTGCGGCATTGGCTACCGGACAAACACCGGTCTGTTACCTGCCCTTCCCGGTCCATACCCTTTGGCAAACAGCAACCGAGGATGAAATCAGCGGCAATAAATTAGTGACCACTTTACGTTACGCCCACGGCGCCTGGGATGGACGTGAGCGGGAATTTCGTGGCTTTGGTTATGTTGAGCAGACAGACAGCCATCAACTCGCTCAAGGCAATGCGCCGGAACGTACACCACCGGCACTCACCAAAAGCTGGTATGCCACCGGATTACCTGCGGTAGATAATGCGTTATCCGCCGGGTATTGGCGTGGCGATAAGCAAGCTTTCGCCGGTTTTACGCCACGTTTTACTCTCTGGAAAGAGGGCAAAGATGTTCCACTGACACCGGAAGATGACCATAATCTATACTGGTTAAACCGGGCGCTAAAAGGTCAGCCACTGCGTAGTGAACTCTACGGGCTGGATGGCGGCGCACAGCAACAGATCCCCTATACAGTGACTGAATCCCGTCCACAAGTGCGCCAATTACAAGATGGCGCCACCGTTTCCCCGGCGCTCTGGGCCTCAGTCGTGGAAAGCCGTAGCTATCACTATGAACGTATTATCAGTGATCCCCTGTGCAATCAGGATATCACGCTGTCCAGCGACCTATTCGGGCAACCACTGAAACAGGTTTCCGTACAATATCCCCGCCGCAATAAACCAACAACCAATCCGTATCCCGATACCCTACCGGATACGCTGTTTGCCAGCAGTTATGACGATCAACAACAGCTATTGCGATTAACCTGCCGACAATCCAGTTGGCGCCATCTTATTGGTAATGAACTCAGAGTGTTGGGATTACCGGATGGTACACGCAGTGATGCCTTTACTTACGATGCCAAACAGGTGCCTGTTGATGGCTTAAATCTGGAAGCCCTGAGTGCTGAAAATAGCCTGATTGCCGATGATAAACCACGCGAATACCTCAATCAGCAACGAACGTTCTATACCGACGGGAAAAACCAAACACCACTGAAAATGCCGACACGACAAGCGTTAATCGCCTTTACCGAAACGGCGGTATTAACGGAATCTCTGTTATCCGCATTTGATGGCGGTATTACGCCAGACGAATTACCGGGAATTCTGACACAGGCCGGATACCAACAAGAGCCTTATCTGTTCCCTCGCCCCGACGAAAACAACGTCTGGGTAGCCCGCCAAGGCTATACCGATTACGGAACGGAAGCACAATTTTGGCGTCCTGTCGCACAACGTAACAGCCTGTTAACCGGGAAAATGACGCTAAAATGGGATACTCACTATTGTGTCATCACCCAAACCCAAGATGCTGCCGGCTTCACCGTCTCAGCCAATTATGACTGGCGTTTTCTCACACCAACGCAACTGACTGACATCAACGATAATGTGCATCTCATCACCTTGGATGCACTGGGACGCCTTGTCACGCAACGTTTCTGGGGAATCGAAAGCGGTGTGAAAACAGGTTACTCTTCACCAGAAGAAAAACCATTCTCTCCACCAAACGATATCAATACCGCTATTAATCTAACCGGACCACTCCCTGTCGCGCAGTGTCTGGTCTATGCACCGGACAGTTGGATGCCACTATTCAGTCAGGAAACCTTCAACACATTAACGCAGGAAGAGCAGAAGACACTGCGTGATTCGCGGATTATCACGGAAGATTGGCGTATTTGCGCACTGGCTCGCCGCTGTTGGGTACAAAGTCAAAAGATCAGTACACCATTAGTTAAACTGTTAACCAACAGCATTGGTTTACCTCCCCATAACCTTACGCTGACCACAGACTGTTATGACCGCGATGCTGAGCAGCAAATTCGCCAACAAGTCGCATTCAGTGATGGTTTTGGTCGTCTGCTACAAGCGTCTGTACGGCATGAGGCAGGCGAAGCCTGGCAACGTAACCAAGACGGTTCTCTGGTGACAAAAATGGCGGATACCAAAACGCGTTGGGCGGTCACGGGACGCACCGAATATGATAATAAAGGGCAGACGATACGCACTTATCAGCCCTATTTCCTCAACGACTGGCGATATGTCAGTGATGACAGCGCCAGAAAAGAAGCCTATGCGGATACTCATATCTACGATCCGATTGGGCGGGAAATCCGGGTTATCACTGCAAAAGGCTGGCTGCGCCAAAGCCAATATTTCCCGTGGTTTACCGTGAGTGAAGATGAGAATGATACGGCCGCTGATGCGCTGGTGTAATTGAATCAATATTCGCTCGTTTAATGTTAACGAGCGAATATAATAAATAAGAAACTGCGTTGGGAGTTCTAAATAGAGGAACAAGATACTCAAATGCGCATGTAACGTTTACCAAGTTTTCCTCTGTGTGCATTTAACCCCTTTTCAATCAAAGTGAAAACAAATTAATAGTGACATCATATTATTACGATTATATAACATAATACTAACCATTTGCTTTTTCAGGATATTTTACCGCCCTTTATTTCATAGGTAATAAGATTCAATTCCTGTAAAAATCTATTATCATGAGAACTAAAAATAACAACCTTCTCTTCTGCAAGAGAAATCAGCAATTCAATTAAAAATGTTATAGAATCTGAATCAAGGCCATTTGTTGGCTCATCAAAAATATAAACATCCGCATCGGTAATAAAAGCTGATGTCAATAAGAACTTCTTTTTTATCCCGAGTGACATTTGCCCATATTCAATACCCGAATAATTAGATATACCCAAGAAACTTCAAGATGCAGTTTTTAGCACCTGAAAATGGTCGTTAATTCTAGACATCAGCGAGTTCGCTATATCAGGTAGCGTTGTGGTGAAAAATTTGAAGACTTTGTCTCGAAATTCATGTTTATCAGCGAAATAACGGTTATTTCGAACCTGTTCATTCATGACCTTCCATAATCGCTCTATCGGGTTTAAATTTGGGCTGTATGGCGGAAGGTAATGTAAC